>JAEUSD010000050.1 GCA_016788825.1 Candidatus Doudnabacteria bacterium
ACCGACGGGCATGGCAACCGACATTTTCCCCGGGTCCGGCCGGCCGATCCCGGAGAGCGAATTGAAACCGGCGCGCAGGTCTTGATCGTCGAGGTCGCGGGGCGCGAATACCGTGTCATCCGGGCGCCGGCGGCGCTCGCCGATGATCCCGCACGCAACGGCATTTGAAGCCGCAGCAGTCAAATCTGGGAGGGGTGCATGTTCACCGAGGTCCTGATTCCCGCCGTGATCGTTCTCGCGGCAATCGTTGGTATTGGCTTCGTCTTCGCCACGCTCTACCGGCGCGCCGAAAAGGATCGAGCCTATGTGCGCACCGGCCTTGGCGGCCAGAGAGTCGTGCTGGATGGTGGCGCACTTGCGCTGCCGGTGTTCCACTCCGTTTCTTGGGTCAATCTGCGCACGCTGCGTCTGGATGTGGCACGCAATCAGAGTGAAGCGCTGATCTCCAAGGACCGCATGCGCGTCGACATCGGTGTCGACTTCTATGTGCGGGTCAAGCCGGATGCGCAGTCGATTGCCCTGGCGGCACAGACGCTGGGCGACCGCACCAATGACGCGGATCAGCTGCGCGAACTGGTCGAGGCCAAATTCGTCGATGCGTTGCGCTCGGTGGCGGCGACGATGACACTTGCCGATCTGCAGGAACAGCGGGCCGACTTTGTCCGCTCGGTGCAGACGACCGTCGCCAGCGATCTTGAGCACAACGGTCTTGAACTCGAAAGCGCCTCGTTGATAAAGCTCGACCAGACCGATACACAATTCTTCAATCCGAACAATGCTTTCGATGCCGAAGGGCTCGCCACGCTCACCCGCATCGTCGAAGCAAA
>JAEUSD010000051.1:0-280 GCA_016788825.1 Candidatus Doudnabacteria bacterium
TTGCCAAGAGTTGCAGATCAAACTTCCAGATTCACTAAAGTGCTTTTTGCCGATACTTGATGGTTTATTAAAGAAAAAAATTGATGAACGCTTTGGCTCAGTTACAGAGCTAAAAAATGCGATTCGAACAATAAATTTGTTGTAAAAATAAACATAAATCTTTGATTTGAATATTATATGTTCACTTGAATTGGTTTTTTATCAGAAAGTCTTGTCATAAAGCCGCTTTGTCACTAATATACACATCCATCGGGGGCGTGGCGAAATTGGTAGACGCACT
>JAEUSD010000051.1:290-795 GCA_016788825.1 Candidatus Doudnabacteria bacterium
GCAAGGTGTAAGAGTTCGAGTCTCTTCGCCCCCACCAAATTTAAGAAGCAAGGTTATCTTGCTTTTTTTATGGTTAAATCAGAAATGAATTAATCAAGCTGTTATAGAGGATTGGTGTAATGGTAGCATGACGGTCTCCAAAACCGTTCGTCAAGGTTCGAGTCCTTGATCCTCTGCCAAATTAATAAAAAAGCCTTTGTTAAATACAAGGGCTTTTTTATTTCGCAGTATTTTGAAATTAATTTACTTTGATGAGTATTCACTAAAAATTTTAATGAATACACTCAATGTCTAAATGTTTTAGAAAAATGATCTTAATCTTAGTCTAATAAATAAATTTAGAAATTTTATCCGCTGTTTGGATAACCATCTCTGCAATTTCATTTTTAAAATAGTGTTCTTCATAGGTTGCTAAAGGGCAACTTACAGACAATACAGCAGTCATTTTTCCTGTAGATTGTTTGAAAATTGGAGCGCCACAAGCTGCCATATCATGATTGTAATG
>JAEUSD010000052.1 GCA_016788825.1 Candidatus Doudnabacteria bacterium
AATGTGAGAGGGCAGACCTTATCCCGAAGTTACGGTCGCTTGTTTGCCGAGTTCCTTAACGAAGAATCACTCGTACACCTTGGTCTTCTCGACCTGAGCACCTGTGTCGGTTTGCGGTACGGATGGCTCACACCACGCGTTATATTGCTTTTCTAGTCAGCACTTTTATAGAAATTCAACCTGATGGTCGTTTCATTCGCAGGCATTTCTCCTACTTAGACGGATATAACCATGAATCCGCTCCTACTAATATGCCGCGCACATATAACAAATGTGTGCCAGTACAGGAATATTAACCTGTTGTCCATCGCCTACGCTACGCGCCTCGGCTTAGGACCGACTAACCCTGGGACGATTACCGTGGCCCAGGAAACCTTGCTCTTTCGGTGGGCAGGATTCTCACCTGCCTTATGGTTACTCATTCCAACATTCTCACTTCCTCACGCTCCACCAAACCTCACGGTTCAACTTCAACGCAGAGAGGAACGCTCCTCTACCACTCATGCATAGCGCATGATTTATCAGATCTCAGGTAGCAGATGACAGAAATTTTGCATTTGTCAGATATCAGACTTGTCTGCTACCTGTTCTCTGCTAAATTTCTGCTAAATGTTATCTGTTTGTCTGCTAAATCTTGTGCTATGCACAAGTTCACATCTTCGGTGCTATGCTTAGCCCCGTTACATTTTCCGCGCAAGATCTCTTGACTAGTGAGCTGTTACGCACTCTTTAAATGA
>JAEUSD010000053.1 GCA_016788825.1 Candidatus Doudnabacteria bacterium
AGCATTATTCAAAATTATTGGGCGTAAAAAGTTTTTAGATGGTTATTTGTTATAACTTGAGTTTTTTAGAAAAAAATAGAATTTCTAAAGGAGATTTAATACTCTAAGATCATGGAAGGACTATCATTAGGTGAAAACAATTTTTTATAAAAAACTGACATTGAAAGAACGAAGGCATAGGGAGCAAATTGGATTTGGTACCCAAGTAGTCTATGCTGTAAACGATGAATGTTAAAACATATATATATTTATTTTATATATATTTTTAAGCTAACGCGTAAACATTTTGCCTGGGGACTACGATCGCAAGATTAAAACTCAAAGGAATTGGCGGAGATTTATACACGCGGTGGAGCATGTGATTTAATTCGATAATCCTCGCAAAACCTTACCAATTTTAGAATTCAAAAATAAAAATTTTTAGTTTTAAAAACAAATTTTAAAATTTATTTTTTAAAATTTATTTTTTGTACAAGTGTTGCATGGCTGTTGTCAGTTCGTGTTGTGAAATGTCAAGTTAATTCTTGAAACGAACGTAACCCTTTTTTTTATATTTATTTAATAATTAATTTTATTAATTTTAAAAAAAATAATTTATAATCTATATAATTTTTATACTTTGCGATTATAGAAAGAATAAGGATGACATCAAGTCATCATGGCCTTAATAAATTGGGCTATCTACGTGCTACATTGATAATTACAAAAAGAAACAAGAATGTAAATTTAA
>JAEUSD010000054.1:0-369 GCA_016788825.1 Candidatus Doudnabacteria bacterium
GGGCAGGCGTCACACCCTATACGTCCACTTTCGTGTTTGCAGAGTGCTGTGTTTTTAATAAACAGTCGCAGCCACCGATTCTCTGCGGCCTCTTCGCCCTTCGGATGTACTCCTACAAGCTACCGAGGCATACCTTCTCCCGAAGTTACGGTATCAATTTGCCGAGTTCCTTCTCCTGAGTTCTCTCAAGCGCCTTAGTATCTTCTACCTGCCCACCTGTGTCGGTTTGCGGTACGGTCAATTCTAGACTGAAGCTTAGTGGCTTTTCCTGGAAGCAGGGTATCAATCACTTCGCTCTCAAAGAGAGCTCGTCATCACGCCTCAGCTAAGCCCCCCGGATTTGCCTAAGGGGCACGCCTACACGCTTAA
>JAEUSD010000054.1:379-668 GCA_016788825.1 Candidatus Doudnabacteria bacterium
CAGCCCACCTGTGTCGGTTTGCGGTACGGTCACTCTTAGACTGAAGCTTAGAGGCTTTTCCTGGAAGCTGGGTATCACTCGCTTCGGATCCGAGGATCCTCGTCATCACGCCTCATCTAAGCCACGCGGATTTGCCTACGCGGCACGACTACACGCTTAAACCACCTATTCCAACAGATGGCCGAGCTAACCTTCTCCGTCCCCCCATCGCATCTAAGAGCGGTACAGGAATATTGACCTGTTTCCCATCGACTACGCATTACTGCCTCGCCTTAGGCGCCGACACACC
>JAEUSD010000055.1 GCA_016788825.1 Candidatus Doudnabacteria bacterium
CAAACTTTCTATGATGACAATAATTTAAACCATATATAAACTCCTTCAATTTAAGTTCAATATTCTGTCTATATAGAAAAACAATTGGATAAACCAATCTGTCTTTTGGTCTATCATTTTCCATATAAGCAAGAGTCAATAATTCGGCAGCATCTTGATAGCCTAAAGCGTAAATAGCAAACCTATCTTGTTCTCCATAGTTTAGTATAGCATTGTTTCTACCATCACCACCATCACTACGAAACAGTCCGTCTCCTTCTTTTAACAAGGAAGTAGTCCAAATAAATTTTGACATCGATAAAAATTTAAATCTAGTATTTGATTTTGCATTTAAATCTACTCCAAATTTTGCCGAATAGAATTACCGAATCTTGAAGTGTGCGACGCAACAGACGATGATAGTAGCACTGTCGCTGGCAACATAAAAAAGTCTAAACTGAGATGAATGAGATTTTTGGGATGATTGAGATAATCTCACAAATCTCAATCATCCTATACATCTCAGTTCAGACCTACTTACTCACCAAAATCTGCTTCAACTGTTCCAG
>JAEUSD010000056.1 GCA_016788825.1 Candidatus Doudnabacteria bacterium
CGTTGCGCGGGGGCAGAAAGTGGGCGAGGAGGGACTCGAACCCTCAAGCCCGCAAGGGCAGCGGATTTTAAGTCCGCCGTGTATGCCATTCCACCACTCGCCCGTATCGACCCGCTTTCGGTCCCCGGACCGCACGCGGATAGAGGCGGCGCTATCGATTCCCCAAAACCCGAGCAAAAAAATAATGGAGGCGGCACCCGGACTCGAACCGGGGGATGAAGGCTTTGCAGGCCTCTGCCTTACCAACTTGGCTATGCCGCCGCCCTTAAACCGATCATATAGAACGGTTTCCGAGGCTGTCAAGAAATGTCTCGTAATACGCACCGCGCGTCTCCCCCGCGCTCCATGCTATGCTCCCGCTCACCGAGGAGGGACTGTTCATGAAATCGCTCAAACAAGGGGACTACGTCGTCGGGATGGACATCGGGGGCACGAAGATGATGGCCTGCGTGTTCGATCACAGGTATAAGGTAGTCGGCCGCTGCAAGAAGAAGAGCAGTTCGAGCAA
>JAEUSD010000005.1 GCA_016788825.1 Candidatus Doudnabacteria bacterium
TTCCGCAAAAGTTAAAGCTGTATTGGTGTATATTTTTGAGTATACCCATCCGGTCCCAGCCTCACCTCTTTTGATACGTGATATCCAATGGTGTGCAATCTTACTTACACCAATACGTGGGTTTTCGTCATGGATTAGAGGAATATCATTTGAAAATCCGTATTTTTTACAAGCTATTGCAGATGGATGGATTAGGTTGATGCTATGCGGACCGTAAGCATTTTCTTGTGTATAGGCGTGTGCAATGTGGTCCCTTATATTTTCAAACTGTTCGAATTGACTACGGTCAATGGGGAGATAGCAAGCGGGCTCTAAGGGTCTTCCTGTTGGACTAAACTTACTCTTTATGAAGATAAAATTACATTTATTGTTTTCATCTATTATCAAATCCAGGCTAGACATTCCATCTATATCTTCCTCTTCTAGCCAGCCCTGTAAAATAAGGCCATCTCCGATTTTGTATTCCTTGGGCAGTAGTTGATCAAGTCCATTTTTAGGCATCGCTGCAGCTTCAGAAAGATCTATAATACGGTGCCCTTCACCCCCTGTGGAATACTTAACTTTAAAGACTGCTTTTTTGTAATTCAACCCTTTCAGATATCCGATGGCACTAAAAATATCATCCTTACTGTAAATTGTTAATGCATGTATGGCGGGTAAGTTATGTTTATCCAAAAACTCTTGAAGTCCAAGTTTTGACCCTGCCCAACGAGCAAAGTTTAAATTGTTTAAATAGCTAATACCAAGTGTTTGTGCGATGCTCCTCATATATTCTGTTTGGTGGTAACCAAAAAGGATTCGCTGTTTGTCAGTTGGGGATTGCTTAGAGAGGAGTTCTTGTAAAAGAGTTAAAGTACTTTCTGAACCGGCAACGGCTTTATCTAGTGGAGTTACCTGCTCACCTTCGGGTATAGACTTGTACCTTTCGGGTGATGTCATTGATACCCATTGTGGTCTATTTGCGAATAGTTGATCCCTATACTGTTGCTCAGCCTCAGGTAAGGGTAGGTAATTTAGAAAAATATTAGAAGCGCTTCCAATAGAAATTGATTCCGCCATTTGCAGGAAGAGCATCCTTTCAACTTTATCCCGTGCAATAGCGCTTCCATCCAGTCCTTCGGAGGGAACATTGACTATTCTATATCTATCTAAAAAGTAGGGATCGAAATAACTTATCCTATCGAGATCAACGCTACTGTAATTATTTGGCAAGTACTTACGACTCATTTTGTTATATCCTCAACATATTATTTCCGATTCAGGGATAATATTATAGCTTAATTTACTACAAATCAAATTTTGCCCTTTTCCCTCCTTTCCAGTACACTATTATTGCTATGTTTTCATTCCGCAAAGCTGCCAAAGAGCAGGGACAAAAGACTTATTTAGCCCTAGATATCGGGACTGAATTTATCAAGACAGTTCTCTTTCGTATAACTGACCAACGTAAGATCCAGGTGGTAGGTTACGACCGCACGCCTCAAAAACACAACGCAATGCGCGGTGCCCTGATTATCAACCTTCAAAACGTGATCGATGTCGTAGATATCAGTATCGGTAATGCAGTACAAATGGCTGAGGGTGTGTTGAATACGAAGGTGGCATTGCCCCGCGAAGCCATCATGGGGATCGCTGGAGAACTGGTGAAGGGCGTAGTAATTGTGGTAAATGTAGAACGTGAGCAGCCGGGTGCCAAGATAACCGAAAAAGAGGTAGCTGGAATATTAGCTAAGATAAAGAAACAAGCTTTCGCTGGTGCGAAAGAAGAAATCGCAACAGATACCGGAATAAAAACAGATCAAATTGTAGAAATCGATACCGTAGTAAACAGCGTGTACATTGATGGTGTAAAAGTAGACTCTCCCATCGGTTTTACAGGAAGAGACCTTCAGTACAGAGTATTCTCCACATTTGCACCCAAAATCCACGTAGAATCTATCAAAGAAGTGGCAGATAGCTTGAACCTTAAAGTAGGGAAAGTAGTAGTAGAGCCTTATGCCTTGGCAATGGGCATTGAACATGCCCGTGAAGAGCGCTTCAGCGGAATATTTATCGATGTCGGAGGTGGAACTACAGACATCGCTTTGATCGAGAACGGAGCGATTGCAGGCACAAAGATGTTTGCTTTTGGAGGACGCGTATTTACAAAAAGAGTAGAGACAGAGTTGAAGTTGGATTACTTGGCGGCAGAGAATATGAAGTTAGAATACAGTGACCAAAAACTATCTGCCGCCGATACAGCAAAAGTAGCCAAGGTCTTGGCTAAAGACATCCCTGTGTGGCTGGATGGTGTAGAGCTAGGACTTGAAGAATTCAATGAAATCAAACAGTTCCCATCAAATATTTACCTATGCGGTGGAGGTGTGTTGTTGCCTGAAATATACAACGGGTTATTAGCTTATCCTTGGTTACAAGTACTGCCTTTCGGAAAATTCCCCAAAGTAAACTATCTACTTCCCAATCAAATTGCGGATGTAGAGGACTTAACCCGAAAGGCAACAAGCTCTTTGGATGTCACCCCTCTGGCTTTGGCTAGGATGGCGTTAGATGTGTTTTAGTTAATTTTGATAGAATAGGTTCTGAACAGATTAAATCATGGCAATAACCACAGCGGATAAAATTTTTGTCGGTGTAGATGATGAAATCAATTTTGTAGTGGAGAAAATTTTAGCTGCAGAGAAAGAAAGAGTAATAATCGTTATCCCACAGAACGCATTGGTAGTAAGTAGTTTGGTAAGTATGCGGATCTTGGCTAAACAGATTGTGAAGTCCAAAAAGCTGGTAGTTGTGGTTACTGAAGACGAATTTGGTCAAAAGTTAGCTAAAAGTGCGGGGATTATCTCGGCAGCTAAGGTAAGTAATGTAACTCCCGAAATGTGGGAGTCAGTTCAAATTGCAAAAGAAAAAGCAAAAGATGCTGCCAAACAACGCAAGGAAGAGCTGCTGTCAGAAAGAGGGATCGCGGTGGCAGCAGAAACAGCTCCAGAAGTAGTTGAATCGGACACCGAAGAACAGCCTGAACTGGATAGTGAGGTCGCTCCGGGTGATACGGAACCAGAAGAGGTGCCGGCAGAAGAAGTAGTAGTTGATCAGCCCGAAGATGAGATCGTGGAGGAAGAGGAGAAAAGCCCTGCTGTTGAAGCTGAAACCGCCTCGGAGGAAAAAGATGCTAAAATCGTAGGCCCAATACAAAGAAAACGCCGCCAACCTAAATTGGTAGATGTTGGAGGGATTAAGATTTATGCTGGTGGAGATATTGGACAACTTATGCCAGAGAATACCGCAATCGAAAATGATCCTCAGCCTATTCCGGAACGTGTAATTCGGAATGCCTCATTGGGGAATAAAGAAGGTTTTACAGGCCGTGACTGGACAAATTATACCGGTGATTCGAAGCGTAAATTTTCGTTTACTATGCCGAAGCTGTTTGCGTTCAAACGCGGCGGCGGCGAGGTCGACGAAAAAGAACAGCAACGCCGCCGCCGCCTGATCATAATTGGCATCGCGATTGTCGCATTTTGTGTTTTTGGGGCGACTTACGTATTGGCATTCCAGACATCCAGTGTGGATGTAAAGATCAAACTTAAGACTGCTGAGGTACCGGTAGAGCAACAAATTGTGGCTGATGTCGATGCCAAAGCGCTTGTAGAAGAGCCGCTCACAATTCCCGCAGAACTTGTGACCGAAGAGGGGTTAAGTATTTCTGCTTCGGATAAATCTACGGGTGAAGGAGCTTCCGGAAACATTGCTGCAGGTGTGATAGATATTTGGAATAAGACTTCTCAAGAGGTGAGTATCCCAGCGGGGACTGTGTTGGAAAATACCACTACCAATTTGAAATATGTATTGAAGCAAGATGTAGTTGTACCTGCTGGTAACTCATCTGGCGCGGTACAGGGGATCGGGCGCAAGGAAGATGTGAGTATTGAGGCGGAAAAATTCGGTGAGGAATACAACATTACTGAAAGCGGAACAAAGATTGATTTCAAGGTGGGAAGCTATGCAACTGCTGATGTAATAGGTAAACGGTTCCGCGCTATTGAAGGTGGAACTACCGAAACATTCAAAGCACCATCTACCGAAGATGTTGAAAAAGTGAAGGCTGCATTGCTGACAAATATTACCAAACAAGGGGTGAGCAAGATTAAGAACCTAATTCCAGAGGGGTATCGACTACTCGAGGGATCAGAGAAGTTTGAAGAAACAGCTGTCCGTTCTACACCCGAGGTTGGCAAAAAAGGTGACACTTTCAGTGTCACCTTGGAAGGTAAGATGACTGCGGTGATAGTGGCCAACGACAATTTGGAAGAGGCGATCACTCTGATGATAGATAACACAAGCACTCAATCAGAAGAGGGTACTGAGTTTGAAGTTAAGACTCTGGGGGATGCTGTATTATCTGAGATAGTAAGGGAAGCAAATAAGGTGACTTTCAAAGTGGTCTCAAAAGGTAGTTTGACCAGCAAGATAACGGAAGAATCTATCAAACAGAATATTGCTGGTAAAACAATTTCTGAGGCGGAGGAATATCTCATCAAGCTTACTGAAATCGAAACAAGCAGTATCACTTTCAATCCTACCTTTATTCCAAGCTTCCTCCGCCGTGTCCCCACAGACTGGGGTAGGGTGAAAATTGTTTTACAGTAAGACTTCTAGGCCACTCCGTAGACAGAAACAAGTATCAGGTCCTATACTGACCAAGCTCCCAGTTTACTAGTTCTTACAGTCATGCAAGATCTTTTTGATCCGCGATATACCCAAATAAACGTCGAAGTCCGGCAAGATCCGTATGCGCAATTTTTTGAAAGACTCGGCATTTACCAGGGAATTACCAGTAGCTGTATTGCTTTGTTGCTGGATGAATTCCCTGAGTTAATTAGAACAGTAGATACACCTGAATTCCGCCTTGGCTTGGAAGAAAAAATAGATCCACGGTTAACAGGATATAGGGTTAACAATCGGCTTTTCCAGCAAAATGGTACAAGTAGTTTACTTACTTTCAGTGGGAACCACGAACAGGTTTCTCTAAGAGCAAAGGTTTTCTTGGGGTTGATAAACGAATGGGAGTGGGCACTTATTAAGCAGGTGTGTGCCCTCCTGTCCCCTCAGAGTAAGGAGGAATCTAAAACTTTTACATCGCAACTTATATTGTTGGCTCATGCAGATAATCTGCCTTTGGGTTTGAATCCGCATCATGTAGCTGCATTTCTAAATATCCATTGGCGTGCAAGAGGGGGGCTAACAGCCGCTGACTTGTCTGCTCAAAGCAATTCTAAGCAAATGGAAAGACTTATTCGAGAAAGGGAAAAGGGGACACGAGGTTTGAATAAAAGAGAACGTGCAGTTTCTGCTGTAATAGGAAAAACGGTTCACAAGTTTTTGAGATATTGGCATGAGGTAAGGCTGAAAGATGAACAACGAAAAGAACCTGTGAGGATGCTTCTAAGTAGGTACAGAGCTGCCAGAATAGAGTTGGAAAATTTCTTGGCGATGTATGATGGTGCCTGGCAAGACAAAGAATTCATTGCAAGTCTGATTAGGCCTGAGAACAAATCTATTTATTACGCCTACAATTTGACATTGAGTATAATTACGGCTGCTTTTATCGATAGAATGGGTTTGCGACATGCAGTTAATGGCTATCGGAAACTATCTTTGCCAAGCAACGCCTATAAGCTTCTTGAGGAGCGCTTAGGCATATCTTTCGATGTGCTTATCAAAAGTTTACCTGAAGAGCAGGTTAAGGGGCTAAGGGACAATATCGATCGAGATAATCTTAAAAATAAAAAGTTAGTTAATAAGATCTCTGGTTTTATAGAGCTTACTTCTGGAGATTTGATAATTAGGCTGTTGGCTTGTTTTATCTCTTTACAGGGGTTGGTTGAAGATTGGCCGCTTGAAGGGTTTTCGGGCAGATTTTTTTTTGAAGTTCCTGTTACAGGTGAATCTGGGGGGATGGAGGGAAGCAGAAGGGCAGATATACTTATTGTGGAGACACAAGAAGATGATTTGGCTGCAGTACTAAACGTCAAAGAGCCCAAAGATGTCTTGTTATTTGAGGTAAAAACGGTAATTGGAGGAGATTTAGTTAGAGCGCATTTATCTCAGCTAATGGATATGAAAGCTAGGCTAGAAATGAAGAATTGGATTATAAGGGTGATCCCGTACTTATTATATGTAGGCCCTTTCGGTGTAAAGAAGATTCAGGTAGATGGACAGGAGGCTTGACTGACTTTGTGTACACTTGATAATATCTTACCGTTAGCACTTGGTATTCTAATCTGCCAATTTAAATCTTTTCACTTAGTTAATTGTTAAATAAAAAAATATGGCAAGCAAAGCCCCAATTCAGCCTATCGGCAACTATATTTTAGTTAAACCGAAGGAACAGGAGACGACAACCCCTTCAGGGCTTGTGATATCTGCTAGCACAAGCAAAGAGAAGCCCCAGATCGGAGAGGTAATCGCCTTGGGAACAGGCAAGATAGACAAAGACGGCAAGAAAGTAGAGTGGAATGTTAAGGTCGGAGACGAAGTGCTCTTCCGCAAGTATTCTCCAGATGAATTCGAATGGGAAGGCACTACCTATTTGGTGATGAAAGAAGAAGACGTGATGGCAGTAATTAAATAATTCAAAGTAACTTAAATATTAATCAAACCAAAAATGGCTAAAAAAATCGTTTACGAAGAAGAAGCACGTGGAAGTTTAAAAGCTGGCGCAGATAAGCTGGCAAATGCTGTACGCGTCACATTAGGGCCCAAGGGACGAAATGTGGCTTTGCAGAAACAATTCGGCGCACCACATATTACAAAAGATGGTGTAAGTATTGCAAAAGAGGTGGAGTTGGCTGACCCTGCTGAAAATGTGGGAGCCAAGTTGGTCTTGGAAGCTGCTTCCAAAACCGTAGACTCAGTTGGAGACGGAACAACAACTGCAGTAGTTTTGGCCCAAGCAATCATCCACGAAGGGCTGAAGAATGTAACGGCTGGAGCAAATCCGATGGAGATTCGTACCGGAATCGAGAAGGGGGTTTCAGCTGTAGTTGAAGCGTTAACTAAATCGGCCGTAAAGGTGAAGGGCAAAGATGACGTTACCAAAGTTGCTACCATTTCCGCCAATGGCGATAGTGAAATTGGGGGAATCTTGGGTAATATTATCGACAAAGTTGGGCGTGAAGGAGTAGTAACAGTAGAAGAAGGCAAAACTTTGGGATTGGTTGAGAAATATGTTGAGGGAATGCAGTTTGATAAAGGCTACATTTCTCCTTACTTTGCTGCAAAATCTGAAGCTTTGAAGGCCGAGATTGATGCGCCGTATATTCTCATTACCGACAAGAAAATCTCGGCCGTGAAGGACTTCATGCCTATCTTGGAGAAAGTCGCTTCAACTGGTAAGCGGGATATTGCGATTATCGCGGAAGACGTCGATGGGGAGGCGTTATCCACACTTGTTTTGAATTACCTCAAAGGCACTTTGAATGTAGTTGCTGTGAAGGCCCCTGCATTCGGCGATCGCCGCAAAGCAATGCTACAAGATATTGCTGTGTTGACTGGCGGTACTTTGATCACAGATGAGTTGGGCAAAAGCTTGGATACTATGGAGATGGATGACCTAGGTCAGGCTGAAAAGATCATTGTGACCAAAGACAACACTACAATTGTTGGCGGTAAAGGACGTAAACAAGAAATAGATGCCAGAATCGAAATGATCAAAAAAGAAATCAGCTCAACATCTTCTGATTACGATAAAGAAAAGTTGCAAGAGCGGTTGGCAAAACTCACTGGTGGAGTAGCGGTGTTGGAGGTTGGAGCTGCTACCGAAGTTGAGCTCAAAGAGCGCAAAGATCGCATCGAAGATGCCTTGGCGGCAACTAGAGCAGCTATCGAAGAGGGTATTGTCCCAGGAGGCGGAATAGCTCTGATTGATGCTGTAAAGGCTCTGGATGACGTGAAGGCTGTCAGAGACGAGGTAATAGGTGTAAATATTCTGCGTAATGCCTTAGAAGAGCCATTCCGCCGCATTATGTTGAATGCTGGTAAGGACCCAGCTGCTTGGAGGCGAGATGTCGGCAAAGGCAAAGGATACGATGCCCGTGAGGAGAAAGTGGTAGACATGATAAAAGAGGGGATTATTGATCCTGTGAAAGTAACTCGCTTAGCGTTGGAGAATGCAGCATCTGCGGCAATGATGCTAATTACAACCGAAGCTGTGGTGACTGAGATTCCAGAGCCAAAGAAGGACGTGGCTCCAGCAGGTGGTGGGATGGATATGATGTAATTTGAATGTTTTTGGGCGGGCCCCGGGGAGCTGCGACGCAGCTTTCCCTCGGGGCCCGCTTTTTCGTACTATCTCTCGCAAACTACAGCGCTAGCCGCTATACTGAATCTATGCGCGAATATGT
Source organism: Candidatus Doudnabacteria bacterium (assembly GCA_016788825.1). Taxonomy (GTDB): domain Bacteria; phylum Patescibacteriota; class Dojkabacteria; order J137; family JAEUSD01; genus JAEUSD01. The sequence goes on from JAEUSD010000005.1 coordinate 8,403, forward strand.
GTTTAACTTTTGGTTCTGGTGGTATGCAGTGCAGATCCCTTTGTGGGGACGAAGCTTACTGACAAGGACTAGCTTCTTTCTGAATTACACCAATACATTGCCAATGGCAAAGAATCTATTGGTGCCACTATTTCAAGATAACTCGGGCATTGGAAAAGTGATCAGCTTGCCGATCAGATTGGTTTGGGTGTGGTGGGGAGGGATGTTGTCTATGCTGCTGGTACTGCCTTATTTGTTGGCCTGGGTGGTGGCTGGCATATTACCTGTTCTCACGATCATTGTTCTGATATCTGGATTGGGAAGGGTACTCTGATTAAATAATTTCATCAATTCTTTGTATGCGGATACATGTGGGAAAAGAAAAATTAGCTACTTGGGACAAGTTGACCCTCATGGTTGACTGGCAAGATTTCACCCACTACGAAGGAAATCTGACTAGCCAGATGCAACTGGAACGCTCCATGGGCTTATTTCTGAGGGGGCTAGCTATGGCGTTGGTGGCTTTCTTCTTTATTCTGGTGGTTCTGGGTGGTAATTGGGGACGGCTAAACCTATTTAGCCCTTCTACTGCAGTGGAGTTAATGCCTTGGTTGGGGATAGCGGTTGGAATGTATAGCTTGTTTTTGGGGCGTGATCGCAATAGGTTTTCTTTTAATTCTGAGCCCAAGAGGTTACCTGATGTATTGTCCGCAGCTCAAAGTACGAAGGGGTCTGAGTATCTGGTGGAGATCGATGATTTGCTAGATATCCGAATGTTGCAATTATTTGATCATCTTTATCATCATCGGGGGGATACATTTATGGAGGAGTTGGTGCGGTATTTGCTTAAGCCTGAAGTGTGTGGTCAGTTGTGGGAGCGGCTGGGAGTTGACGTGCGTACTCAAACGGAGAGGATTGTGACTTTGGTCAACTCCCAGCCGCTCAAGTTTGATGACAACTACACGTGGCTATTTCCTGCGCTTGTAGAGCAGGCAATGAATATTGAAGCTGAACGAGTAGATCACCGCGCTTTGTTTTTTGCCTTATTCATGGATCATTACACTCAGTTGATGTTGGATTTGAACGTGCAGGCTGCTGAGTTGCAAGCTTTGCGCGTGTGGGTGCGTAACCAACAGCGTAAGGTGAATTATTACAAGAAGTGGGAGTTAATGGCGGTGCTGAAACCAAAGGGGGTGGTGAATAGGTCCTACACTTCAAGGTATGCTGCCACTTTGGAAGAGTATGGGGAGGATTTGACAAGAAAGGCTGCGATGGGTGATTTCACAATTACAATTGGGCGTGAACAGGTTATGGTGGATGTGTTCAAGGTGTTGCAAAAGGATCAGAACGCGGCGTGTATTTTGATCGGAGATCCTGGTGTGGGCAAGACTCAATTTTTGAAGCATATGGCGGTTAGGATGGTGGTTGAAGATGTCCCGAGTGTTTTGCAGGATAAACGGCTGGTCTTGTTTAATTTCAATAAAGCCTTTACTGAGAATCAAACTTTGGAACAATTTAAGATAACTTTGGAAAATCTGATCACTGAGGTGGCAAAGGCAAGAAATGTGGTGATGGTGCTCGATGATATCGATCAATTGTTTAATGTGCGTGCCGATCTGCAGGCGGAGATTATTAACTTGTTGGTAAGTGGGGTGGGTAAGTACAATTTGAAAATGATCGCAACTGCGAGCTCGGATGGGTACCATCGGTTCATTAAGCCGATCCGTCCGTTGTCTGCTTTGTTCCAGGCGGTTACGATCGCTGAGCCAGAACCATTGATCTCTTTACAGATACTTATCGATGAGGCAGCTGCGCGCGAAGCGCGCAGCGGTGTCAAAGTACAGGTCGACGCTTTGAGGCAGATTGTATCGCTTGCTCCGCAGTACGCTTATGAGCGAGTGATGCCTGATAAGGCGATTGATTTGCTGGAAGAGGGGATATTGGAAGCAAAGGACAGGGGATTGCGTTTCTTGACTGCAGATGTGGTGAGCAGGGTTGTTTCACGCAAGGTTGGGGTAAGTGTGGGGGACATTACGAAGTCTGAGTCAGAAAAGCTTGTGAAACTTGAAGAGAATATGCACAAGAGAGTGGTGGGGCAAAATGTCGCGATCTCTGCTATCGCTTCGGCTTTGCGCCGCTCTCGAGCTGGGTTGTCTTCTGGGAAGCGGCCAATCTCCTCTTTCCTTTTCTTTGGTCCGACGGGAGTGGGGAAGACGGAGGTGGCCAAGACTTTGGCTCAGACCTATTATGGGGATGAGAAAATGATGATTCGGATTGATATGTCCGAGTATCATGAAGAGCAGAATTTGCAGAGGTTGATTGGTTACACTGAAGGTGCAAAATTTATCAATGGTTTCTTGACTCAAGCTGTGCGTGCTCGTCCATTTTCTTTGGTGTTGCTGGATGAGATTGAGAAAGCAAATCCTAAGGTTTTGGATTTGTTTCTGCAGGTGCTTGATGAGGGGCATTTGACTGATGGGGCGGGACAGAAGGTTGATTTTACAAATACGATTATCATTGCAACTTCGAATGCTGGGTCGCGAGAGATTGCGGAATTGATAGGGGAGGGGATGAAATATGATGCTGTGTATGAGCGGGTATTGCCGAACTTGCGTCAGGTATTTCGAGTAGAGTTCCTAAACAGGTTCGATAAGATTATAATGTTTAAACCTTTGCTTCCTGGGGAGGTGGCGGAGATTGCAGTGCGGGAGTTAGCTAAGTTAGGAGATAATTTGCTGGGTAAGGGAATTGCAATGGTGTATGGTCGCCAACTGCTGGAGGATCTTGTGAGGTTGGGCTATGACCCAGTCTATGGGGCTAGGCAAGTGAAGCGAGTGATTCAGGAGAAGGTTGAAGATGCGGTGGCTGAAAAAATCGTGCGGGGTGAGTTGCTGAGTGGAAAGACAATTAAGTTTAATTCTGTCCAAAACTATGAAGTTACCTAGCTTTGTAAAATTAAAAGTTGTGCTGAGTGCGTTGGTGTTTATGGCTTTTGGGATATTATTAGTTCCTAGTTTTTATGAAAGTGCTAGGGTGTATGCTGCTTGTGGGAACGTTACCTTTCAAGACCAAAACAGGCAGGCCCTGCCTAATGGGCCAGTAATATACAAGCAGATGCATGTTCAGCTGAGTGGTTGCTTGGGTTCTGATCTGGATAACACGTTTTTGCGGATCACTGTTCCTGCTGATGTAAACATACAGCCTATAGAGGTAAATTTAAGTGGTGGCTCGACATTAACTAGTGACCAAACTTTCTCTATACCTGTCCCACAAGGGTTTGAATTCGTATATGAAGTACGCTCGAGTGGAAATCCTAATAACATTATTCATACAGGTACTACTGTTTTGGTAGAGAACACAGATACGGGTAAGCTTCCTAGCTCAGCATCTACGGGTTGCTGCAGTAATGACAGTCAGTGTAAGGGTTACTTTGGCCAGTCTAGTAGTTGTACTGGTGATTACAATGGAGACTGTCAATCGGGCAGGCTGTGTGCAGGTGGGGCACAGCTTGCTGAGAATGCGGCCTGTGATCAAGCTGAAACATTAGGTGTGTGTGTGTCAGGGACAATGTGTCGACAAACAAAGACAGGTGCTTTCTGTTTGAAACCTTGTAATTTGTTGCCAATCGCTCAGCAGTACCAGTGTTTGACTTCACGTTACGATTTCGATTTCGGGGGGACGCAGTGTACAGATCAGGACCCAGATTGTAATTGCACACAAGGGAATTTTCTGTCTGGTTTTGAAGATGGATTTGTTAACGGAGGGGACAACTCTGCAAGCTATTGTGCTATCCAGTCAAGCGATTTTAGGAGTACTTTGTTTTTTGGTGAACCCAGCACGGCATGTGGGGTGAATGATAATGACTGTGCGGGAATAGTTCCCGGCCCCTTAACAGCGAATGGGCCGGTGAGTGCATCAGTTCAGGTAGGATGTATGGATCCCGGACAGTATAGGCTGGAAGTGGGACGGTCAGATGGTGTAAGTATAGAGAGGGTTTACAAAACAGAAAATTTTGAAGTAGTTGCTGGGGTACAAGCTACAAGTGTAAATATGGGGACAATTGAGTTTGAGCAGGGGACTATATCCTTTCGGGTTTTAGATGGCCAAAATAATTCTTTGTGTCAATACAATGTCGTCGGAGGTATCCCTGGTACCAACCCTGTGACACCGAATCCTCCTCCACCAGATTCATCTACAGATTTCGGGTCGCGGAATTGCCCTTATGCCATTTCGTGTGATTCACCATTAGCATTAGAGCAGTACCCCACGCTTAAGGGGATTCTGACTTTGATTTGTGCTCAGGACCCAACGGCAGGAGTCTTCTTTCCAGATACAAGTAATAGTGCAAAGCCCCGTGACGAACAAAATGCCGAATTTGTCGCATGTTCCCAGTGTATAAAAGATAGAGGCACTTGGACAGAAGCATTTGGTTGCATTATTACCACCCCTGAGGGTATCTTCACGGCCTTGATTCGTGTGGTGTTGGGAATAATGGGTGGGGTAGCTCTGGTAAGAATAACTTACTTGGGAATCATTACAGCTCAGAGCAATGACGACGGTAAGATTGCCGAGGCGCGTAAAGGGGTGATTGCAACCTTGGCTGCCGTAGCTGTAATTGTGTTTGCAGTACTAATCTTGAGAGTTATCGGGGTGAATGTTTTGGATGTGGTGCCAAGTGGGTTCTTTGGATAGCACTCTTGTCAGAAGGCAGCGAAAAAAGTATGCTTGATAGTATATGAAGAAACTCGCTAAATACTTATATTTTCTTCCAACGTTTTCCATTGTGTTCTTTGGGATGGCTGTGCTTTTGAGTACATCCGTCGGAGCAGGTGGGATGCTAGGGATCCCAAACATTAGTCAGTATGAACGGCTGGAAGATGTGATAAACGCCTTCTTGAGTATCTTGCGCACGGTTGTAATCCTACTACTGATAATCGCTTTGATGATCGGGGGATATACCAGACTGACTTCTCAAGGGGATGCCGACAAGATTGCGCAGAGCCAAAAAATTATCGTGTCGGCGTTGATAGGGTTTGCAATTATTGTGTTGGCGCCGGTGATTGTACAGTTCTTTGGGACCGTTCTCGGCGCCCAAGGAAACCTATTTGAGTTTAGCGCTCCGTAGCATGATAAGACAGGTTTCGATTACATTGATGACAGTTCTAGTAGCGGTGGGGATGTTGGGAGTTTTTTCCCCGGTCCAAGCAAGTAGAGATACAGCGTGTACGGAAACATGTGGTGATGGTAAGGCTGCACAAGTTAATTTTACTTGTCAGCGGGCTAGGTTGTTTGAGCCGGATTCTAGCTTCGCCCGTACATGCGAGTTATGTTACTGCGGCGGTTCTGTTCCCGGAACTGATCCCACTGGCGAGATATTGAACCTAAACATTTTTGGCATCACTTTGAAACTTAATTCCGCGTTTGCACTTAGCCAAGTAATTTACCTCGGTTTCACGTTCTTCTTTGGGGTGATCGCCTTGGCAGCTGTGGGGTTGGGTATCTATGGTGCTGTGAAACGTGCTCAAGCAGAAGGAGAAGATGACATTGCTACAGCACAGAAGATTATTACAAATGCGATTATTGGGTTGGTGATGGTGGTGGTAAGTATTTTGATTGCCCAGCTCTTGGCAGCATTGCTAGGTGTGGGGACTTTAAATGAGATTGTAGATTTCTCGCCGTTATTCAGTTAAGCATATGCAAAAAGTTAGCTATAAAAACAAATTATTGATGATACTGGTTACTGTGCTTAGTGCTGTAGCAGGGTTACTTATGGCGCCGACTGCCGTCGGCGCCAATGGCATCACCGTTCCCGATCCTGGGATTGGGCTTCAACCGATCAATATCCCTACATTTCTTTCTTTAGACCAGATACAAAACTTTAGTTTGCTGTCCTATTTTTCTTTGATATTTGCACTGGTGTTCTTGGGAGTAGGGATGTTGTGGGTGATTCTGGTTATCCGTGGAGCTTTGGAATACTTGCGCAGCGAAGGGGATGAGGGAATGATCGAAAGTGGGATGAAAAAGATCAGGAATGTTTTGATTTCGATCTCCATGCTGTTTGTGTTTCTGGTGGCGATAGTTTTTGTGGCTTCATTCTTCGGCATTGGAAATTTCTGGGAATGGCCAAGGTCTTTCAGTCTTTGCAATGGCAATTTATCTAAGGATCCGGGGGCGTACTATTTCAGATATTATCTACAAAGAGCATCGGAGGGAGCATCTACGGATCAAATAGACAGAGAATGCTTTAATTAAAAAACTTGTAATCACGAATCAAATCGTGTAGATTTAAGTTATATTTTAGCCCAATTATCAAATGAAGAAATTTCTTTTAGCTACAATACTTACGGTAATCGGTTTCGGAGGCTTGTTGTTTACTTCTGCTCAGCCAGTAGCTGCACAGATCCAAGCAGGTCAGCAAGTGACTGTTTGTTCGTTTATTGGGCCGATCTGTGACGCGTTGGGAATAAAAAATAACTTGGGTGGAGCAGGGCAAACAGCAGCTGGTTTAGTGCGTACTTGGGTGAATCTGGGAATAACCTTACTATTCATCGGAATTATCTTGATTGCCGTTTATATTATTGTGAAGGCTGCTATCACGTATATCCAGAGTCAGGGAGATGAGGGGAAAATTGCCGAAGCACAGAAAGCCATCAAAAGTGTATTTATCGGAATAGCGTTACTATTTGTAGGTATCATTGGAATTATTTTGGTCCTGGCCTTCTTTGGCGCCACAGGGCTTTTGGGTGGTGGTGATGCCGGAACTTGTGAACAATGCGTACTCACATGTACGCTTGAAGGAACAAGTGTGACTGCGTGTAGAACCAGATGTAACTGTGATACAGGTGGCGGCGCGATTCAACCAACTGCAAACTAAATATTCAAGTCATGGCCAAAAAGCTTTTGTTGGGTATAATTATAGTTCTGGTGTCTGGCGTGTCTATCTTTCTACCCGCTGAAGTTTCTGCGACTGGATTCTCTGGGTCAAATATCCAAAATTATTACTGTCTCACTCGAAATGGAGTTACTCCAGGGGTAGTGGAAACTGTCGAAGGCGACTATATGTGTGACTACGACGGTGACGGATTTTTTGACGCACGAGCTGTTCCCAAACCACCTTCTTCCCGACAACTGCAATTTTGGTTTGTCCGCGTTTTGTACGTAATGTGGGCTGTGGCAGGGATTGTGTTCACGTTGGTATTGATGGGAATAGGGTTTAATTACATGACTTCTTTCAATAACGAAGTGGTACTAGCGGATGTGATCAAAAAATTCCGCAAGTGGATAATTGGACTAGCTCTTGTGATCTTAGCTTACCCCATGCTGAACACTTTCTTTGGAGTGCTAGGATTGCGTGAATCAGAGTGTTTATCGGATATTCAGCTTCCTGGCTTTCAATTCTTCTTTCCACAAGCATGTGTGATTGAACCACAGACATATCAGCAATGTGTGGCTAATTGTGTGCGAGACGGGGGAGATGCCAGTAACTGTGGTAGAGCCTGCAGCGCGCAGTAATGCCACTGGCGCTCATTTCACAACAGCAGTAGAATGTTAGACAATGCCCATTAAGTACACATCTTACAAAATCACTCCTGTCGGATCGTCAGAAATCTTCACCGATTTTGCTCATGAATTGAAGATTCCTCGCAAAATATTACCTCTCGTGTTGGGTGACCTATATAAGCTAGGTACTGACAAGAGGGAAGTGTTCTCCGAACTTGTGTTTGACTGGCAAGGACAGCAGATTAAATTGGTGCGGGGCACGGAGCCAAGTTTCTTTCCGCCATTGGCAGGGGACATGGTGCAAGAAGTAAACAAATGGCGGAATACTTTTGTGTTGGTACCCCCGCACTCCAATCCTGGCGATAAGGAACAGCTTAAGTACCTCGTTGAGGCAAGGCTCACTGCTGCCGCAAACCCTGAACTGGAAGAATTGGCAAAGAAAATCGAGTCACAGGGGGAACAAGGAAAGAAAATCCTAGAGCTGAATCGTAAAACTGAGACCATAGAAATGGAATTATCTGCCCAGAAACAACGAGATGAGGCAGTAATGACTTTGGGAGATCTAGAAGCGGCATTTGCTCAGACGGAAGAAAAAATTAAGTCTGTACAAGATTTGGTCGCCAAACAAGGGCAGATAAGTCAGACTCTGGGCCGCTACGGAGAGTTGCTAAATCATGATTTGGATGCCAAAGCGGCCCAACTCAGACAGCAACTCGCGCAGCTGAGACATCAAGAGCTATTAGAAAGCATAAAATCTACCAAGTTTATCGATCCTGTCAAAGCAAGTAAGAACACGGACAGCGAACTGGTAGATAAGCCATTGGTTTCCAGATTTTTGCTTGCGCTGTCCGGTATTTTGGTTCTGGCAGGAATAGGAGGTTTTCTTTTGACTGGGGTAGAGGTTCTGGTCGTGGTGAGTAGCTTGCTGGGAATACTAGAGTTGATCTTGTTCGCTGCCATAAACTATTTCCCGCCAACAGTGGATCTGGAGAACGTAAAAGTCTTGCGTAAAGAGCCAGAACCGTTGGGCGGAAAAACTGCCAGTCCAGACAAACCTCAAGTTGGTGTACTATCCAGTATTGAGAGGTTTTTTGTAGATAAAGCATGGATCGGGGCGCTGCGTAATGAGTTGGAGCATATTAGTCTTAATGTACAGACTCGACTAGAAGGGCGAGATGTGTCCGAATTGCAGAACGAATACAATAACTTGAAGCAGAATATTGAAAATCTCAAGATAAAAATAGAAAAGTACAAAAAAATGGAGATAGAACCACAAGAGTATTTATCAAAGCGCAGAGAGCTAGATACGTTGAGTTTGGATCGTGCCCGATTGGAGCGCGAACTCCGTACCGCAGCTCCTGATTTGCTAGAAACTGTGGCAAAGTATGACGAATTGAGGGCTGCAGCGGGGGGGCGTTCATGGCAGCTGCCTGCAGAATTATCCGCTGCAGTCGGGATTGTGGCTTTTGTAGCTTCGGATACAGGGTTGGTGGTGAAAACAGTAGGGGGTGGTGAAGTGAGTTTTGATACTTTGGCTCCGGATGTGGTTTATGGATTGTTAGTATTGCTGAAGCTAGAAGAGTGGGAGGCGAGTCAGCATGATCCTGTAGTTATTGTGGACCACTTGACGTCTGTGGCTGAGCCTATTAAAGTTATATTGATGCAAAGATTATCTGCACTAAATGCACTGGGGCAGATAGTTTTGATCAGCACTTTGCCTTAACTAGTCTGATTATGCCTTTTAAACTAACTTCGAGGTTACAGCGGTGGTCTGCAGTTCTCCTGCTTGTTGCTTGTTTGGTGTTGCCAGTCAACTCTGTGTCTGCACGTAGTCTTGACGATATTCAAGAAGAAATCGATCAGCAGAACGAAAATCTCAATGGCGTAAAAAGTGAGTTGAGTAATGCGGAAGCAGCATTACGTAATGCAGAAGCAGCTTTGTCCAATACACAGGGCGAGATTCCTCGGTTAGAAGCAGAAATTAAACAGATCCAAGCGCAGATAGAGGTGAATAGATTGCAGATTAGTGAAGCAACAGAGACTCAAAAGTTGAAGGAACTTGAGCAAGAAGAAAGGGAGGCTAGGCAAGTGAGGGCGATAAAGAGTGCGTATCAAGATTGGCGTACTCGTGAGGTCTCCAATCCGGTGAAAAGCGTTGAAGAAGGCGTGAAACACCAGGTTTATCAGGCGGAAGTATCTGGTAGGGAGTTGATGGGGTTGGAACAGTTGGCTTTGGAGCTATCTGATTTGCAGCTCGAGTTGCAAACTCTTGATGAGTCTACGAAGAAACTAGAAACTCAGACAGTGGAATTGGCAGATAAAAAGGCGGCGATTCTGGCCAGAATCGCCGCGTTAAGAAGTACCGTCAATGCTCAGGCTGGAGCAGTCGCAGGTCTACGCACACAGGCAAATATCATTCAATCCAGCATTACCCAGTTGTCTCAAGAACAAAAAGCGTTGCAGCAATACGAGGCTTGGTTGCTGGGACAGAGTGGTAATGGTGGGACAAATCCACTGACCGCCGGACAGATATATTTCACTGGCCGTGCACGTGAATACTACACCGGGCATGGGGTCGGGATGTCTCAGTATGGCGCGTATGGGTTGGCGTTGAACGGCTGGGGTGCCGAAAGTATCTTAAAACATTACTATACTGGCGTAGAGGTGATTCAATACTCAGCTAGTGACCAAATTACGATTAAGTACTGCCAGGGAGAGCCTGTGCATGCTGCGTTCCAAGAAGGTTGTAACGGCAACAAATGGACCTCTGGAGGGTGGGTGTACGGTTACTGGGGGCCAGTTGTCGAGGAAAGAATCTCTCTGGACCAATACTTGGCCGGGTTGGGCGAAATGTACGACAGCTGGCCCCTAGAGGCCCGCAAAGCACAAATGATTGCTGCGCGTACATATGCCTTGCGTTACACAAATAATGGAAACCCTGCCAATCCGATCTGTCTGACCACCTACTGTCAGGTAAGTTATGTGAAAAGCGGTGATCAGAATGAGATGGATGCTGTCTTGCAGACAAAGAATTTGGTAATTACTTATGGAGGCGCATTGATCGAAGCACTTTACTCGGCAGATAATAATAACGGCTGGGGAACGGCAAATAATGATACAGTATTCAGTAGCATCGATGGCAATGGTACACCTTACGGGTACTTACGAGCTGTTCAAGAAAACCAGGGGGCGGTGGTAAAGTACCCTACATATGGAGCTGATTGGGGGTGGAGGACAAATAGTTACACCCTAGGACATATCGATTCAATGTTGGCTTTTGCCCAGAATGACGGCTACCTGTATGCCAGCTCAAGAAACTACATCGCTGCTATCCGAGCCACAATAGGACAAGTAACAGCGATAACTTTCGAGAGAGACCCTTCGGATAGGGTAAAAAAGGTTATTTTGACAGGATCAACTGGAGCCTCTATGCCTATGGCTGGTTGGTTCTTTAAGACGGTATGGAACTCTTGGGTAGATCAAGCGCAACCAACTGGGCAAAAAGACTTCATCTATAGCTTGACGTTCTTCCTTTTGACTGCTGGGTAGGATAGAATATTTTATGGCAGTAGCATCTCCTGTACCACAAGTGCCTCGTCCTGAAGGGCAGTCAGAATGGACAGATATTGTAAGTAAACAGTATCTGGATAAGCTCTTGCCTGCCCACGAACGCAGTATATTGGGTGGTTTGGAACTGCGGCCGAAGAATATTCGTTTTGCTACGCAAAATAAGGGAGAGAAGGTATATATTTTGTTGCGGCGGCATTGGTTTACAAACTTGGGGTGGATTTCGAACGCCGCATTCTTTGCTGTATTGCCTTTGGTGGTTGTGTTTCTGCTGCAAATATTTAGGGTGCAACTCCCAGATTTATTGAGTACAAAGGTCTGGTTGATTTTGATCTTGAGTTATTATGGGTTGGTGGTGACTTTTATTCTGAGAAACCTTATTGACTGGTTTTTTAATCTTTTCATTGTTACAAACGAACGGATAATTGATTACAACGTAAACTTAACGACTACTCAACTAGGGGCGGGTGAAATGGCTTTGGAGAATATTGAAGAGGTGAAACAAAATTCTGTCGGAATTATTGCGTCTTTCCTAAATTTCGGTGATGTTTTGATCAAAAGTGCCGCTGATCGGAGTGTAATCAAGTTTGAGAAGGTGCCTCGACCGACTTTTGTTCGCGATATTATTTCTGATTTAACGAAAGTAGTGAAGTCTTTCAACCGCAATGAATCTTGATTTTCTAACCAACAACCAAGGTTTTGTAGAGGCGATCAGGTTGTTTGCCTTAGTGATTACATTGCTGCATCTGTTGTGGGGGTTGGTGATCTTTCGTCAATTCTTGTCTGCGAGTAGAATGATTACTACTAGAATGGTAGGGACACTAAAATTGCTGATTTTTGTGCATATTTTGTTTCTTGCCGTTATACTGTTATTGGTAGTGTTTTATTAATAGCATATGGATACTTATACAAATTTTGCTGTAAGCAAGCCAACAAAGCATAACTGGTCTAGCGTTTATGGGTATAGACCAGAAACGGCTGAGAAAATTAAGTCTCTGGGAGAGATGTTTGCTGTGATTTCGCTGACTTCTGAGATTGATTTCGATCTTGCTCCGGTGGGCGGGTTGCTTCTTGATGAGTTGCAGTCAGCTTATTACGGCGATGAGTCCAAGCCAGGCGGTTTCGACAGGTTTGAACAGTCTTTGCTTAAAGTAAAAGGTCGTGTAGAGATGATCTTGGAGCGCGAGCCTGAGCTGGCAAAGAGTGGGGTGGATCTAGAGTTGGGATTAGTAGTAATTCGCGATAAGCACATGTATGGTGCAATGGTGGGCGAGAGTCGCTTGTTTATCTCCCGTGACGGGCATACAGCTGAGGTGGGTAAGTCGTTTATGGATCCTGAGGCTGATGGATTTTTGCGCAGTGGAAGTTTGGTATTAGAAGCAAATGATGGAATTCTTTTGACTACCAGCGACTATGCTGCGCAGCTGAAACCGGCGGAGTCGGATTTGATGGCCAAGTTGAAACTGCCACAAGATCTAAAGAAAACTGGAGCAGCGGTTGTGATAGGGTATGAACTGTCTGAACTACCTGTGGATGAACCAGAGACTGTGGAGGATGTTGAGCCAGTGTCTGTTGAAAATGCTGTGGTTCCTAGTGTGGAGGTGGTAGACGATTCGGACCTAGAAGTTGAAACAAAAGTGGAGGAGAATTTGCTTGCAGATGAAGCGGGTTTTGATGCTCCGGGGCAACTGCAAGATGAGGATGGTGATGACAAGCTGGCGATTCGTGAGCAAGACGATGATTCCGAGTATGAGGATGAAGATGATGAGGAGGTTGAGGAGGGCCGTTTTGCCACTATTTTCCAAAGTTTGAAGACAAATGCTACAGGTTTGGGTCAGAGAATATCTACCCATGGCTCAGGCCTAATCTCTGGTCTGCAGCAGAGGGTTAACAAGCGTAAAGAAGTTACGTTGCCGAATGTTTCACAGTATGAAGAGGATGAGGTGCCTGTAAGTAGAGTGCCAATGGCGCGTGGAACAATGCAGGGACGCGCTCAAGACCTACTGGGGAAGGCTCAAGAGTTAGGTAAACAGGCTGCAGATCAAGTTAGCTATATTTTGAAAGGGCGCCCGGGTAGTCGAGATATGTATGTGCGCGGCGCTCGAAGTTCAAATAGATGGAAGACTATCGTTGTGGTAGTGGCTATTTTGGCTGTGGTGCTTTTCTTGGTGTTCCGCCGCCGCGCAGAAGAGGCAGAGATTGCACGTCAGATTCAGGCAGTTGAGCAACAAGTTGCTCAACTAGATTCCCAATGGCAATCTCTCAAGGCTGAGGTGGTTACGGCTGCCGTAGGCAGCCCGACAGCAGAGCAAAAACAGGGCTTTGTGGCCGAGATAGACGCGGTGGTAGCAGATGCCCAGGAATTACTCCCCAAAAACATTTCCAAGGACAAATTAGAGAAAATCTTGGACGAGACAGAGCGTTCGAGAAATGAGTTGTTAAATATTCGTACATTCAGCGAGCCACAACTGGTTACTGATCTTGCGGTGAACTTTGAAGGGGCAACTCCCACATCTATTGTGTACTCTGGGGGTAACTTATATGTTCTAGATAAGGCTAAAAACCAGATTTATCGCATGGGAACGAGTATTCGTAGCGAGGCTGCCACATTTGTGACCGGGTTAGTTTCTCCGTATCTGATGACCCCAAACAAGGATGGCGATCTAGTAGTTGTGGATAACAATGAGGATTCTGTGTTGGCCACTGTGACTGTTGCAAATGGGCAAGTGAAGCGTTCACCTGGTGTTTCGCGCTCTCGAGTCGGCACTTTAAGTGCCCTAGATGTCTATGACAACAACTTAGCACTGTATTCTATCAATGCTGCGAAATCTGCCATATTCAAACAAGAGAATGTAGCCGGGAGCTATCAGATTCCCAATGACGCATTGCCTTGGAGGAGTGATAGCATATTGGCAAACGGGGTAGACATTGCCGTAGATTTCTCGATATTTACCTTGGTTAAAGGGAGTGGAATGAAGAGGTTTATTGGGGGAGAGCCTGCTACTTACAATGCAGCGGGCTTCCTGCCTGCTGATGCAACAGCTTTGGGAGGAGCGACTGCCTTCGAGTTAACTCCAACGAAGCTGTATATTGCCGACCCTGCAAACAGACGGGTTATTGTCGCTGATCGCACGGATGAAAATACGTTTACCTTTGCTGAGCAGATTGTTTACGATGGAGACGACGAGAAGGTGTTTACCCAAATTACTGACATTTCTGTGAATGAAGCGGCACGTAACATCTTTGTTCTGGATGGAACGCGGGTGATAAGGTTGGATATGTAGTGCTCCTCCTGCTAATATCTCTGCATGCAATATTTGTTTCAAAACAAAGCGGTAACGGTTCACTATACGATTGACGATAAGTTGGAAGTGGGAATGAAGTTGTTTGGCTGGGAAGTGAAATCGCTCAAACATCGTCGATTTAACCTCACAAATGCTTATATTGAGTCTTCTGTTGAGGGGGAGCTATGGCTAAAGAACGCCAATATTTCGATCTGGCCAGGTGCTTTGGGTCTAGAGGCAAACCAGACTTTACGCCCGCGCAAGCTGTTAGCACATCGCAAAGAAGCTGCTAGAATAGGGGGTGCAGCAAAACGTCCAGGCTACACTTTGGTTCCATTGAGTATGTACGTAAATGATAAAGGGCTGGTTAAACTAGAGATTGCTTTGGTAAGAGGTAAGAAGAAATACCAAAAGAAAGAGGCAATTAAACGCAAAGATCTTCGAAGGCAATTAGAGCAAGAGATGAAATCTCTCCGCTATTAATGCTATAATAAGTATATATGAATAATCAAACTGCCAATTCCAACCCAGTTCCTGCCAATCTTGCGGCGCTGCTACAAAGCAGTGGTTTGCCATTGCCTAATGGAACTGATGAGAACGGAAATCCTTTCTGGTCAATAAATGGACAAACGATAAACTGGGCGCAGATGCAGCAACATCTATGGCTGCGCCAGCAACAAATGTCCCAATCTGCGCCCAAGTCTGGTGGGGTTGAGGCTATACCGCAGATGCCTACAATGGCTACCCCAGATACCATGCCAGACGTGAAAATGGAGAATAAGGTTGAGGTTGCTGGGGAAAAGGCGCCTGAAAAAGCAAACAACACTCAACCAGCAACCTCAAATGTGGCTTCTGGCCAACAAACTGCTCAAGGTGCCAAACCTGCGAAGGCGAAGAAGCCTTCATATCTAGGGGATGGACCTCAGCTTACAACTGTCGATACCTCTGATCCAGTATCGATGCTGAGCTATGTACAAGCGAATGAGAAGCAGCCCCCAACTTCGAGCAAACGATTTATTGCGGTGATGTTGAATCGGATTTTATCCTCGTTATCCTTGGGTAACTAAGCCCCGAGGAGCTGCTTCTGGATCGATAAGACGCCTTCCTTCAAAGCGAATCTCAGTGAAGGGCACTTATGAAACCTATCCGAATGGAGCGTAAAAGATTTCTGGCTTCGCCAAAATCTAGCGAAATGAGCATCAAGGTTTCAAAGTGGCCGAGCTTGTGAGCGTGGGGGAGGGTATTTATCTTTCGGTGGGCTACACCAGCTAACAGCCGATTACCCAACATGCTAAACTACTAACGTGACAAACTTAGGGAGACTTCCAGCCATACAATTTGATTTCCGAATTCTGATTTGGATAGGTGTTGGAGCAGCTTTACTTGCTGTTCTGGGGGTGTTGGGCTATTGGTTAGTTAAATATATTCTCAAAGAAGTGAAAGAAACTACTGCAGAAATGAAGGCTTTGCGTGTCACTTGTTTCGAAGTTAAGGTCCCAGAAGATAACGAGACAGAGATAAAGGCCGCTGACCAAATGTTTTCCGGATTATTGGGTATTGGGGAAAAACTGGAGGGTATGCAAAAGTATGTCGGGGCGAGGACTTTCGTAAGTTTTGAGATTGTGGCTTTTAAGGACATGATCAAATTCTATGTGGTGTGTCCGAATCGGATTGCTACTCTAGTGGATCGCCAAATAAATGGTGCATATCCGACAGCCCAGATAGATATTGTGAAGGAGTATAACCTGTTTCCGGACGATGCTCAGGTAGCGCATACGGCTTTGAAACTGGATAAGGATTCGATGATCCCGGTGCGTACGTATGAGGAGTTGGCGACAGATACACTGTCCACTTTGACCGATGCTCTGAGCAAGTTGGCAGAGGGTGAATCGGCTGCTTTCCAGTTGGTGATTTCTCCGGCAGGGTCTGATTGGCGAAATAAAGCTAAGAAGTATGTTGAAGACATGCGAAAACCTGCAGAGGAAGGCAAAACAAAACCAAAAAAGATTGATGAAGACACTTTATCCTCAATCGACCGCAAGGCCGAAAAGAGCGGATTTTACGCAGATATTCGTTTGCTTGCCGTTTCTCCAAGTATGAGTGCCGCAAAAGAGCACTTGACCAACATGCTGAGCGCATTTGACCAGTACACCAAAGAGGGAGGAAACCGGTTTGCTAAGAGTTCACCGAAGACTTTTGTGCGTGATTTCATTTATCGTATCCCACGAGAGACCATGACTCTAAATACTTCTGAATTGGCAACGGTGTTTCACTTCCCGAATAGGAATATCAAGACACCGCACATTCAGTGGTTACTGGCCAAAGACGCTCCAGCGGCAGATTTTGTGACAAATACTTATCAGCCTGGGTATATGTGGCTGGGTCAGAATAGGTATCGTGGTCAGGCGAAAGATATTTTTATCAAGCCAGAAGATCGTGTGCGTCATATGTACGTTATTGGACAAACAGGATCTGGTAAGACTAAATTTATTGCGGGTCAAGCTATCCGCGATATCAAGGCGGGGAGGGGTGTGTGCTTTATTGACCCGCATGGAAGTGATACCGAATTGATTTTGGAGCAAGTACCTCCTGAGCGCGTGGAAGATGTGATCTACTTTAACCCCGGGGATACAGAGCGCCCAGTGGGTCTAAACATGTTGGAGTTTATTACACCCGAACAAAAGACTTTCGTGATTAACGAGATGTTGAACATCTTCGATAAGCTGTATGACTTGCGGCAAACTGGGGGACCGATCTTCGAACAGTACATGCGAAATTCGATTCTTTTGTTGATGGAGGATGTGGAATCTGGGAATACGTTGATGGAAATTTCTAGGGTACTTGCAGATGAAGGGTATCGTAAATACAAGCTGTCAAAAGCAACAAATATTGAGGTTGTGCAGTTCTGGACAAAGCAGGCGGAAAAGGCTGGGGGAGACGCGGCGTTGCAAAACGTGGTGCCATATATCACTTCGAAGTTAACTTCGTTTGTGTCCAACGATATCATGCGTCCAATTATTGCGCAGCAGAAATCGACAATTGACTTCCGCTGGGCGATGGATAATCAAAAGATTGTGTTGATTAATTTATCCAAAGGTCGCATTGGGGACTTGAACGCCTACCTGCTGGGTATGGTTATTGTGGGTAAGATTTTGGCAGCTACGCTGAGTAGAGAAGACATTCGCGATGAAAAAGATCGTGTGCCGTTCTACCTGTACATTGACGAGTTCCAGAACTTCTTGACGGATAGTATTGTGACTATTCTGTCCGAGGCTCGTAAATATGGGCTTTCGCTGAATATTGCTCACCAGTTTTTGGGGCAGCTGAATCGTAAAGGAGGGGACACGATGATCAAAGATGCTATCTTTGGTAACGTAGGTACAAAAGTGGTAATGCGTGTGGGTATTGAGGATGCTCAGGTATTTGAAAAGGATTTTGCGCCATTGTTCTCGGCTTCGGATATTACAAAGCAGCCAAACCAGCATGCATACATCAAGCTTCTTGTGGATGGTAAATATCCCCCACCGTTCTCGTTGACGACAACCTACAATTTGTCTCCGTTTGCTCAAATGGGAACACCAAACAAAGAGATCGCGCAGATGATCAAGCAGATCTCTAGGTTGCGTTATGGGCGCGATCGTGAGGTTGTGGAGGCGGAGATTAAGAGTCGCACGAACTTCTTTGTGGAAGTTAAGGAAGAGAAGAAAGGTGGTTTGGGTGGTCTGTTTGGCGGCGCTTCACCGTTTTAACTTTCTACTTCGCCTAACCGCGCCGCCAGGTTTAACGTTAGCTGTTGGGCTAAGAAAATTGCTGCTTCTGGGCTGTAAGGCACACCTTCATTGAATTCGCCGTACCCAAACACTTCATGCATCAAGCGTGGAAGTAACCTGTTTAGTAAGTCCCATTTGCTTTGGATGATCGCACTGATTTCTCCGTAACGGTTCAAATTATCAGGGATTTTAGCTAACTTCTGTTCATCTAATAACAGTGCCGATGTGAGGTTGACTAAAGTGCTAGCGGGGTTGTCAGCTACTATTAAGTTAGCTAACTCTGATGCTTTGTAGATTTCTATCTGGTCCGAAAACTCACCCACGAGTTGCTCGTACCCTGTTTGTATTTGTGATTCACCTGCATCTCTGCGCTTCAGTACAGTGAGGTAGTCGACGACGGATTCGTCCATCAACCCTGCGTAATGATAAGTTTCATGTTGGATCACGTGGGCTACCACGTCGGCGGGAGCTGTGAGAGCGATAATCGGGTTGATAAAGATACAGTCTGGCTTGTCTGGGTCGAAATACCCTCCGACATTGGTCCCCGCCAAGCCGGGATCTACCAATATCCGCGGAGCTGGTTTCTCAGGCTGTAACCGGTCCAAAGAGTTAACGATATTCTGAATATCCCTAGCTCTCTGTTCACCCAGCTCCGGCACAGTACCCAGAGTCTCTATGAATGTCTCGATGTCTGGGTAGTTTGGAAAGGCATGAGCAGTGACAGTTTCGTTTGGAAAGTGTGTCATCACTATGTATAACGTGTGTTGTGAGGGATTATCACGGGGATTCTTCGAGACAAACTTCCTATTCAAGCGGTATAATGCTGCCTAGTTGCTCCAGTAGCTCAGGTGGTTAGAGCACGGTTCTTATAAAGCCGGGGTCCCTGGTTCAAGTCCAGGCTGGAGTAAACTTCTTAAAGTTCCACAATCTGGTTATTCCCGCTTGCTTTGTAAGGCTTCTCTAGTAGGGTGAGGTATTTGTTTGTGGTCACGCGACTGCGGTGGCCCACCACGTCAGCGATGAGGTCGATCGGGACTCCGGCGGATAGCTGGGCCACGATGAACGTATTGCGCAGGTCATTTACGCAGGCATTTTTGATGCCACATTTCTGCATAGCGCGATCTATTGAGCTGCGGATATTTCGGATAATAATTGCTTTGCCTTCACGTGTAGGGAAGAGAGGGGTTTTGGGGCCAAATCTCTCAGGCAAAGTATCCATATATTCTTTCAATTCTGAAGCCAATTTCGTGTTGATAGGAACATGGCGTTCTGGGTTCGTGGAGTATTTAGAAATGAATATGCTTGGTTTGTCACCCCATTTCACATCTTCGATTTGTAGTCTAGACAGCTCACCGATGCGAATTCCGGTCTGCAACATTAGTTCAATCATTGTATACAATCTTTTGTTGTTATTTGTTATCTGAAGCAAGGCGAGGTACTCCATTTGGGACAATACCCGTGGCTGTTTGGGGATAAATCTCGGGTGCTCGATCAGCTCTGCTGGGTTGTGAGTCACCTTTCCAAGCTCCATCAAGAACTTGTAAAACATTCTGAAGCTATTTAGCTTGCGCGACAAAGTTTTTGGGGTAAACCCAAAATCTGTAGTCAACTTGTTTATGACCTTTTGAAGCTGATCTTTGTCGAGATCATGAACTGCAATCTGAGAATAGGCGATCAATTGATCAAGGTCCTTTGTATATGCAATTATGGTCGAGTCTGAACGCTTTGCTTGTCTTAGGTATGCAGCAAATTCAATGATTAATTCTTTACTCATCTTGGGTATTCACATGTATAATGAAAAGGTACTGGCAAGTGTTTAGCAGTGCAGAGATCATAGCATGTGCTTAAAATTGCCGTCAAACTACAGGATATATGGCTAAATTACAGATTTACCTTAAAAAATGGCTGAATACGGACAATTTGACTCGTGCCCTGATTGTTCCAGGGCTGATTTTGATTGTGGTGTTGAATTTAGTCCGTACAATAAGTGATGCTCAACGTAATTATCAGGTTTATTTGGCAGAGCAGGAATTGCTCGGATACATGCAGCAGGAAAACGCCGATCTGAAACAAGAATTAGCGTACTATCAGTCCTACGAGTACAAAAAACTGTATGCTAGGGATAACTTACGCCTGGCGGAGCCAGGCGAGCGACTATATCGCATCGAAGGGGCGCCTCAGCTTTATCAACCAAGAGAGAAGACATATGACCCGTTTCGTGCAGAGGTAAGTTGGCAGTGGTGGGAAGCTTTGGTGCTTTAGATCGCCTGAAAAGATGTTTCAGATAGCCAGATATGTTATCATATAAGGCCTAAGTACTAGGCGGCTTGGTCGCGGGGTAGAGCAGAGGCAGCTCGTCAGGCTCATAACCTGAAGGTCGCACGTTCGAGTCGTGCCCCCGCAACCAAGCCGCCCGAGTCAGCAAATTTCTGCTACAGTTAAGTTATGAAAAAGTATCGGTTCCAAATAGTTCTTTTTTCTTCATTTTTTGTAAACCTCCTTGCAGGTATTTTGGCAGCACGCTCAACTGAAGTAGATCTGAATAGCACAATGTTTGTACGTTCTTTCGACTTCTCTTCGTTGGCTCATCCTGATGGTAGTACAATTGCAACTATTCTTTTGGTGTTTCTGATTGTTATCCTAACTGCCAAACATAAACTATGGGCGAGTGTTTTGTACTGCGTTCTATTATTTGTATACTCTTTACCTTTTGTAACTTTTGGAGCATTTTCTATTATTGGGCTGGCGGCAAGAAACATGGATGTTTCTGATTTCGTAGTTGCATTGGTTATTGGGTCATTGGGATTGTTTAGTATGGGGGCTGCCGTCTATCTCTACGAGAAAACTAAGAAGATTTTAGGTATAAAGACGAACTAAATTTTGTGCTAAATTGCGGAGGTGAGAAGGATTTTTTCCCGAGTTAAAAAGTTTTCGATTCTCCACTGGGAGTGGATTTTTGTGGCGTTGGCTGTAGTGGTGCGCGTGGTGATGGTGTTAGCGTTTACGGCCTATGATGATTACTTGGTGTCGGATATGGGCGGGTATCACGAGCGCGCCACCTTATTCGCTCAAGGGCTTGAGATCAACTTTGCTGTGTACTGGCCGCCAGCGTTTCATACACTACTTGGTGGACTCTACTGGCTGGCGGCACAATTGGGTTTGTGGGACTTGAGGGTAGAGCTGTTCATTGTTTCTTCGGCCCTCCTGTGGGGCATAGCTGGTTGGTGCATGGCACAGTTGGTTAAATTATTCACAACGTCCAAATCTGCATACTACATAACTTTTGCCCTTATCCAACTCTGGTTTCCACTATGGTACTTAAATATCTTTGTCCTGAGTGAGAACTGGTCTGTCCCCTTACTGTTTATTGGTTTATATGCGTCTTTGTTACGAGCAAATTCAACCAGGTGGCTGGCCGTGGGAGCAGCATGTCTAGCGGTTGCAGTTGCCATCCGGCCAGCTTTCATCTTTTTGCTCGTCCCACTCGCTCTATGGGCCGTTGTGAAATATCCTAAGTTTAAGTTAGCTATATTTTTTCTAGTACAACTTACCGTATTACTTGTTGCTGGGCTGAATACTTATATTCAAAGTAAATCTCAGACTTGGGGTTTGGGCGCAAATGGTGGAGCGGTATTCGCCTTGGTGTGGTGTGATGTGAAACAACTATTTTACTTTGGGAATGGAGAAAGCTTTAGTTTCGCGCCGCCTGCAGTAATCGAGTACCCAGCCTACAAGGTAATGTCTTTTTCTACCCCATTTACAGATCAAAACTTCTACTACAAACTCGGGGCAGAGTGCCTGGCGAACTCGAACCCTACACAGATATTAGCTAAGAATATTCAGCGCCTTTTTGATAGTAAAGTGTTTCCGCGGTTCTATGACATTTGGGTTACATTAGACATACTGCACGTTTATAAAGTGTGGACGTTGGTAAATCTGGGCTTGTCTGCGTTGGTGTGGCTTCTGCCACGTAAATATCTGCCAAGCCCAGCTATAACCGTTCTATTTTTAGGTCTATTCTTAGCCTCAGTGTTGGCAGTTGTGCAGGGGGTGGGTGAGGAACGCTATTTATGGCCGGTTCAACCATTGATATTTCTAATGGCGATTCCGGCTTATGTATGGTGTGGAGACAATTTGCGGAAAGTAATCAACCGGTTGAGGTTGAATTGAGTCACGGTAACAATCACAATACTAAACAGCTTTACAGGAACCACTTCAAGGTGCAGTAAATCTACCCCGATAACCAAGACTGTAGAGCTAATGGCTAGGCCAACCAAAGAAACTGCGTAGTAAGTCACATACCTCAACCAAAAGTTCCCCTTGCTATGGAAATTGAAGTGGTAGTTAAGCAGGAAGTTGTGTGAAACAGATGTGATCATGCTGGCGACATTGGCCACCAATTTGTCCTGTTGGAGAATATCTAGCACAACCAAGAAAGTGACCATCTCAACCACGATCCCATTTAAGCCAATGATGCAGTAGAGTATAAATAGGCGGTGTTCGCGGAATATCTTTTTCAACATCCCTTATCTTACGCCAGAGAAGGTGAGTTCGCCAAATAGAAGGGTGAGAGGGATATCCAAAACTTGGCTAAGTTTCTCGATCAGGGTTAGGCTTGGTTTCTTCACTTCATTTTCGATCAATGATAGGTAGGTAGGAGTAATCCCAACCTTAGCTGCCAAGTGCTTTTGACTGAGGTTTTTGCTAACTCTGATTGTTTTGATGTTGCGACCAATATTCATACGTATATTCTAACAAAATTCAGCAAAATTATTAACTGTTAGTTAAAGATGTGTAACTGGTATTTGGGCTTAATACCAAAGGGTATTCTATGCTATTATGCTGTAGTGCCAGGGTAGCTCAGTAGGTTAGAGCACAGGATTCATAAACCTGAGGTGGAGGGTTCGATTCCCTCCCCTGGTAATTCAAACTTATACCAAGACAAAAAAATCATGGCCGAAACAAAACAGAAGTCCTCCCCAGATAAAGGTACAAGCAATATGCCAAAGGTAAGAGTAGTTAGATTAAATATTCACCCTTTGTTATTGATTGCTTCAGTCATTGTAATTTTCTTTTTGCTCGCTAGTTTGTTCAACCCTGGATCTTCTGTGACGAAGGTGAGCGTTGACGAGTTTATCCGTGGTATAAAGCAAAATACGTACTCGGCGGTTCAGATTCAAGACACAGGGGAGATCCTTGCACAGGAGAAGTTTTTGTTGGTCTCGGAGGAGATTGAGCCGGGGGTACAGTTAACCATTCCCAACACAACAAAAGGAGTGTCTCTGGACACAAATCTCAAAGAAATCTCTCTGACAGAATTGATCAAGAAAGTTACTCCTTTGGGTACGTTGGAACAGCTGAAGAATGCGCTGAACCAGTCAAATGCCGTGCAAGTAATTGAACTTATCCAGGGGGAAGACTTTGTGATCGCGCGAACTTTTAGCAAACAGACGGACGACTTTATCGTTCGAGGTGTAAGTGAGGAGGAGCTAAAACTAGCTGCTCGAGATGCTGGAGTAACTTTGCCACAGGTTGTTTACACTAGGAGTGCATCTCAAACTGTTGCCCGTGCCACTATCGAGCAAAGAGCGATGGCGGGCGATTTTGTGGTTGTCTACAGAGTGGGAGAGCAAACTATCGCCCGCATCAAAGATAGCTCCATTACAACTTACGCCGTGGATTGGGACGGGGGGATCACTTCATTTGCAGCGACTTTGCAGCGTGAGAATATTAGCTTAGGTAGCGACAACATTCAGATAGGGTCTGTAATAGTGGCGAGTGTGAATTGGAGCGACATAATTTCGCTGGTGACTTTGGTAGGGTTTGTAGTGTTGGGCTTTATTCTGTTCAGGGGTATTCAAGGTTCT
The DNA here is from genome assembly GCA_016788825.1 of Candidatus Doudnabacteria bacterium. Taxonomy (GTDB): domain Bacteria; phylum Patescibacteriota; class Dojkabacteria; order J137; family JAEUSD01; genus JAEUSD01. The sequence continues at coordinate 32,370 of JAEUSD010000005.1, forward strand.
GGTAATAGTTTGATGAGATTTGGACAATCCAAGGCTAGAATGTTCTGGGGTGTAAAGCCTGATGTGACTTTCAAAGATGTGGCGGGGATTGATGAAGCTAAAGAAGAATTGGCTGAGATCGTGCAATTCTTGAAGACTCCTCAAAAGTTTGTAGACTTAGGTGCCAGAATTCCTAAGGGCGTACTCATGGTTGGTTCTCCGGGAACGGGTAAAACATTACTCGCTCGTGCGATTGCTGGTGAAGCTGGTGTGCCATTCTTCCATACCTCAGGATCTGAATTTGAAGAGATGCTTGTAGGAGCAGGTGCCTCTCGTGTGCGGGATCTGTTTGAGAAGGCAAAGAAAGCCTCTCCATCCCTTATCTTTATCGATGAGATCGATGCTGTGGCCCGCAAACGTGGAACTACTGTGCAGTCTTCAACTACAGAGCAAACGTTAAACCAGATTTTGGTGGAGATGGATGGTTTTGAGCAGGGGACGAATGTGATCGTGATTGCTGCTACAAATAGGCCAGATGTACTTGACCCGGCGATCTTGCGCCCAGGGCGCTTCGATCGCCGCGTGGTGCTCGATCTTCCAGATATCGAAGGACGTAAGCAGATCTTGGGTATCCATGCCCGCAACAAGCCGTTGGCTAAAGATGTCGACCTAGAAAAGGTGGCAAAGAGAACTACTGGTTTTTCTGGTGCTGAGCTAGAGAATACGTTGAATGAGGCGGCCATTATCGCCGCAAAGCATGATCGCAAAGAGATCATGGCTGTGGATATAGAAGAGGCCGCCACCAAAGTAACTATGGGGCCAGCCAAGCAGAATCGTAAACGTACCGAAGATGAATTGAATCTTGTAGCTGTGCATGAGGCTGGTCACGCAGTTGTATCTAAATTTGTGGAGAAAGCAGATCCAGTACATCGTGTATCGATAGTTTCGCGGGGAATGGCTGGTGGTGTGACGCAGTTTCTTCCCCAGGATGACAGTCGCATTATCAGTAGGCAGCGCTTACTTTCTCAGGTTGCTGTGGCACTTGGAGGCCGCGCTGCCGAAGAGGTCGTCCTCCAAGATGTGTCTACTGGTGCTTCCAGTGATATCAATATGGCTACAAGTATTGTGCGCAATATGGTCCAGAAATACGGTATGAGTGAAAAACTAGGCTTGATCAAGTATGGTGAGTCGAACGAACTTCAGTATTTGGGTTATGGCTACGGTGAACAACGTGACTATTCGGACGAAACTGCTAAGTTGATAGACGAAGAAGTTCGATCGATTATGCAGAGTGCATATGAAAAAGCTAAAGACATTATTGTGAATAACCGCACTAAATTCGATAAGCTTGTGAAACTCTTGCGAGAGAAAGAGGTTGTCGAGGGTGAGGAATTCGACAAATTGTTTGTGTAAATAAACGGAAGAAGGGGAGGGGCGGATATCAGTTGTGACATTAAGTGAAGCTTAGTTAAGGGCAGTTTTGGAAGAATGCCCTTGCCAGTAGGCTGAAATCTTCAAGATCCACAAGACCACTTTTATCAATATCTGAACGAGGATTTGTAGGGTTGGACTCGAAGTAGTCATTAGAGAGTATATTGTAGTCAGCTAAGTCCATGAACCGGTCGTTATTTAGGTCTGTCGCGCATGTTGTTGGAGTAGTGGTGGTAGATGTCGAAGTACTCGAACTGCTGGAAGATGAGGTACTTGTACTTGGCTCGCAGTTTTGTGTGCCTGTACGGATGTCTTCCCAACAAGTTTGTCCATAAGCTTTGATCGTAGAAACTAGATTCTGTATGTAATACAGATCACCAACCTTTGCTAAAGGAACATCTAATCGCTGCCTTAGAAAGTTGGCGTCCTTGCGTAGAATCATAGAATGGGCCTGGAAGAGAGGGTGTCCGGTGAGAGGTGTAATATAATTTACTTCCCCACCCACGAACCCAGGGCTGAGGGTCACGTACCAAGTTGGGATGTTCTGTACTTGTTTATTTATGCTTGCTTCTGCAGCTGATTTGACATACTGGCCGATAAAGCGGCCAACTTCGGGGACCAGATTCATAAAAGTATAGCTATACATCAGGTTTGCAGTAGGGTCACCATCGTCACCACCATCAATTTTGAAATAAGAGTTCTCAACCAATGCAGTTTCTTCGAATTGAGTGAAGTTTAAGCCGTTGTTGTAACCTTGGGTGGCGCGGCTGGCTGCGTCATCCCTCACCGAGGCATTATTTACTAGGTGCGCCAGCCGCGCCATCCCAACACAGCCAGAAATATCTCCATACTTGGCAATGCAACCACCCTTGTCTTTCCAGTCTGTGGTATCACGGCTGCGAAGCGTATTGTACAAGGAATTTATGCGATCCCAGTTATTTATTATCAATTGTTTGTCTCCGGTTGCGTCAGCGTAGCTCCAGATATGGTAGAAAGTTTGTACTACAGGAAGTGTCTGGTTATCTGTGTAGTAGAACAGGTTTTCACTAGGGTTGAGAGGGTAGTATTCACGTCTTGTTCCTTGAGAAGGATTTAGCCAAGGTGCGCGGTTGAACACCATTGTCCCAACATACGGAGGATAGTTAGTGATTTCTGACTTTAAGTAGTTCGTCAATGCAGTTTTGGTAGCTGTATCATTGGCGGGTAGATACTTCAGAGCTTCGGATAGCGCATAAATAGGGTCGCCGGCATGAAACCAAAGATAAATGATGCGACCCTCGTTGGCTACTATGCGCAAGGGGGCCAGGTGCCCGGCAGCAATCATTTTATTTACCTGTTTGCTTAACTCCGCACGCAAATCATCGGCTGCGGGAGAGATATTTTTTACTACTTGCTTTTGCCAAATGTAAGGTTCAACTTCCTGAGAAGTAAGCGCTTCAACCTTTAAAGGCAAAGCCAGGAATGAAATTATAGCTAAGATTATGATGAGTTTCTTCATTTACGTGTACCTGTAAGAGCAAAGACAGCCCCACCTCGGAAAACCATAAACACAGTGTTGTTGGAAATGCTGGCCCCCATCATTCCTTCCCCGCGGTTATTGTAGCCTGCGATGTCGGGATAAATATTTGTTCCCAATTGCCTTACAAAAAATGAAGGGAAATTCTGAGCATCAGAGCAATGGCTCAAACGCATCTCGTTTACAATCTGTCCAACCATGAAGTCGTTTTTTGCTTGCATATCAACTCCTACTAGGCATCTCCCATTGTGAATACCATAGACCAACCCAGGTGCCGATGTGAGGGCGATATTATCGTCCATATCTGTACTCATCTTGGCGCTGTACTGTTGGGTGGTGCCGATGGGGGTAATCTTTCCGGAGGTAGGGTTGAGTAGTCCAATATCTAAATTGTATTTACTGCCATACGAACTCCCCTGAAAAGATGAATCTTTCCCACGATAAACTAGTAATAAGTTTCCGTTATCTCCAACCACCGGAGGGCTGAAGGCATCCTGGTGGGCACCTATATGTGAGCTGGCTGTGTTGGCGGCCTTTTTGCCTGTTGTGGCGTCCAAAACGAATAGTGTTTGATAAAAAGGCCGCGTTTGGTAGTATTCGATTAGTCTCGGTTCCACAGCTGTCGACCAATTGTTACCGCTAACTCCGTCCATTATTCCTTCTACAGCAGGGAATATCTCATTTGTAGGTGCGATAGGCATAGTGCTGAAAGTTACTTTATCACCCACAAAGACCGGCCAATAGTGGATTAGGTTCTGCCCAGGTATCTTATCTGGCGTCCAACCCGCGCATACCTGCCCATTAGGGTTTGTACTTGTCGCATCCAAACAATAAGGTTGCATGTTTTCTGCACCGAAATATATCTTGCTTCCGGTCGAATTTGCTGCAGCTGAGTAATATATAGGAGCCCCTGCGTCATACTTAAAAATAAGGTTGCCATTAAATCCAAAACAATAGAAGAAGTTGGTTTTAGATCCGATGCAGACCTTGTCTGATAATACCAAAGGGGCAGAGTAGATGCTTCCGGTGTTGTACTTCCATGCCAAGCTGCCATCCGCAGTGTTTATGGCATAGAAGTTTCCGTCACTAGAGCCTGTGAATACCTTTGTCTGCGCATATCCTGCCGTATGCAGGAGCGGGCCTCCGGTCGTGAAAGACCAGGCTGTATTTCCGGTGTCGAGATTGATGGCATAAAGTTTGCCGTTATAGCTTCCTACGTAAACCTTGTTGTCTCCCACAATTGGCTGAGCCAAAACAGGGATCTCGACCCCTTTGAAGTCAGCAGGGGAGCTTGTGTCGGGCCATTTGTTTCCCCCTAGCCAGCGCCATTTGACCGTAAATGGCCCGACAAGTCCGTAGTTTGACCTGCCCGACCGCTGGGCATCATGCTGTAATTGGGGCCAATCTGTCGTCCCGGTCTCGGCTACGCCGATATCAAGTGAAGGGTTATTGAGCAGTGCTGCGAGGGTGATGGCTCCTGTAACGATTATTAATCCGAGTCCGAGCCAAACTTTTGTGGATCTTGTTGTGTTTAGGTGCATCTAGACAAATATACTCTTTTTTATTTTGGATGCCAATTCCTGCACTTTAATAATGTATAATCTTGCATGGATTTAAGTCGACGCAATTTTCTTAAACTAAGTGTTGTTGCGGGAGCTCAGCCATTTCTTTCCCCCCTCTTAATAGCGTTGGCAGAAGGTGTAAAGTCGCCAGATATACAGCAACAACAAGAGGCAGAGAGAAGGTTGAACTTGATAAATGCTGGGATAATGTACGGGCAAAATCAGGAGTTTGATGTTGAAGTAAATAACGCTTTTGGTCAAAGCAAGAAGTTATTTGAGACACTGGTCGGCTATGTTACGAAGCTAGATCATTCGTTCTTGGACTCTGGAGGGGAATTTGAAGGTATGCTTACCAGGGAGGATGTAGGCCTACTTTTCAAAGGGTTTATGGTGGGTATGTGGGGGATGTCTGAGAAGCAGGCCGAGGAATTCTTAAAAGACAGTCTGAACTTCGTCTCCAGAGATGAAATAGTGGATACATGTGGCTCTGCTGCTGGGGCATGTGCTACTGGTGCCGAGGGTGAGTACCTTGATAAGGATAATTGGCTACAAAGTACCTTCCATGAATTGGCGCATCGTTTCATGGATAATGCCATGTCGGAATTGAACGGCTTCCCAATGGGCGGGTGCAGAAGGGTTTTTAAAGAAGGGGAATTCTTTACGCTTGCTAATAGGGCTTCACTGATAGTAGGGGAAAAAGAAGAGGGGAAGGGTGTTGGGGTTTATGTTTACTCCTTAATAATTATGCTTGAGGCGCGGGCAGAGCTTATCAATAATTTGAGTCTAGGTGTATTCACCAAAAGTAAATATAAATTCCCCTGGATAGCGTATATAGGGGAGGACTGGAATATAGGGCGTCATTTGAGATTGCTCCATAGTTTATCCGAAACGGGTAAAGTGGATGCCAGGAAGGAGCTATTTCGGGCCTGGGGGGAAGGGGACTATTTAGCTGTAGCTCAGATTATTGGTGAAAACCTGAATCTCGATTATCTTGAAGTTACAAATTCTCCTACAAATCTTTCAAATAAAGCGACTGTTCTAGCAGGAAATGAACCACTTCAAGAGGGACTTGATCCTGAATTCCCAAGCTTTTTTACCGCAGAGCAAAGGGTTGGAATGGCATTCTTAATGCAGATTTCCGCTCAGGCCAGAAAGGTCAGGGCAGGTATGGCTCTCCGGGAGAGTCAGCAATGGGTATTACCATCTGACGGTATTTATGCCAGTCGTCCAGTGCTTGATAATCCAGGTGGTGTTGATTTAGACAGTATTATTTCTGGTAGAGATAGTGGACAAAGTTTAGATATTAAGTACGTTCCGTTTTATGGGAATCGCTCGGGGGGCAAAGACACTTGGGAGACGACTAAGGGGTATTTAGTGTCAGGTAAGGAAGGTATACGGGACCTCGCAGCGCCAGCTTTTGCGGCCATTGAAAGTGGAGATTATTCCGAAGTGAATGCTGACCCATACAAGTATGCTGCCCTGTTCTTATTTGCAATGTTGGGGTCGACTGTTGGGACAGTGGACGTAGATGTGATGACTACTTATTATCCTAAGCTTGAGTCTTTCTTAAGGCAGATGACTGCAGATACATCTTTTTTGGGAAAGGATACGCTGATGGGGTTCCCCCTTGCAGGTATGAATTACAATATAGATACGTCTAAGCCATGGCTACTTAATCTGCTAGAGTCGTTCATAAGGTATAGTGTGGAGCAGCCTGCACGTAAGAATGAACTAGCTAGCTTAACTTGGGCAAATGATGATGCAAGACCAGGGTACCAGATCTTCCCCGGGAGTTTTAGTCTCGATTCTGCTGAAGAGAACACTATTTATCGCAGGGATTTTGTAATAGAGCTTGCCATTAGTAGTGACCGGCAAAGTTGTGAGACTAAATCTATTAAAACTTCAAGTTTTGGTGATAGTGCTCCCAGGTTACTAAGCCGTTTGATGTTGTACATTTATTTAAAGGGTATTCGAGGCCGTGTAGTAGACTTTACCGAAATAGATGTACGTGATGATAAGTTGGCACAACCTAATAATGGGCAGGTTGATTGGAATAAAATAGCGGAGTACTTAAGTGTTCCTCCATTTTATACTTCGGATGCTTTTGCGCTACCAAGCATGTTATTCGAATCTTGTGTGAACTATGATCCCGCAGGTTTCTATTACCGTATTGCTGAAATCTTTCAACAAGCCGCTGATCCAGATGGGTTTCAAGGTGCTGTGGGTAGGAATCTGGAAGGTCAGTCACTGTTTGATTACGTCAGGTGCTTTGCTGACTTCTTGAATAGCTTTTTTTATAAAGCCGACAACTTTAACGCTGATTTATTAATAGATGGTAAGCTTATTTACCAGATACTTTCTGAGAGGCAGGGCGACGACTTGGTGTCCTATCTTAGTGAGATTGCTGAAGAATTAGATGATTTATATATTTATGGACTAGATACACCAACAACCAGAAGATTTACTTTAAGTGTAGGCGCGGGGTAAGAATATGAAAAAAGACAAAACACTTCTTCTAATCGATTCCCATGCGTTGATCCATCGCGCATATCATGCATTCCCACCTGATCTGCGCACCCGCGACGGAGAAGTGGTAAACGCTGTTTATGGGTTTGCTCGCTTATTATTAGAGGTATTGGCAAAATTCAAACCTTCTCATGTCGTTGCCTTGTTTGACAGTCCGGGTAAGACGATACGGCACGATCAGTTTGTTGGTTATAAAGCAAACAGAACTTCTCCAGATGATGAGCTGATACAGCAGATCCCAAGAGTGGAGGAGTTGTTAGCTAACTTATGCATACCTTGTTTGCGGGTAGATGGCTATGAGGCAGATGACTTAATAGGGACTATCGATGCGCGTCACTCGGGGTCATGGGCACAAACTGTGATTGTCACTGGTGATCGAGACTTATTTCAGCTTGTTGACGAAGACACTTTTGTCTATCTGGCCGGGAGTCAGTTCTCAAAGTCCCAACTATTTGATGCAGACGGAGTGAAGGCAAAGATGGGGGTCGCCCCGGAGTTTATAGTTGATTTGAAAGGCCTGCACGGCGACCCCTCAGATAACATCCCAGGGGTTTATGGTATCGGAGAGAAGGGTGCCGTCAGTTTGATTTCGGAATTCGGACATATCGAAGAAATGTTCAAACAAGTTGACCGAATTCCGCCTAAATACAAAACCAAGCTTACTGAAAATTTTGACCAAGCCGAGCTGTCGAAGAAGCTTGCCACAATTATTAGGGATGTTCCGATCAGTTTCGATTTCGAAAAAGAGGCCGCATTTGGTAAATTCCCGATAAATGAGGCAAAGGCTTTTTTCCGTGAACTACAATTTACCTCCATCTTGAACTCGTTGGATAAGCTAATTGCAGACTATTCAGCGCTTAATGGGATCAGCGATGCGGGAGAAGCTCACGTGGCAATGACGCTCGAGCTTCCCTTATCTCCGGAGACTAAGGAGTGGGATGCAAAGTTCAACTTCGAAACTTCTACGTTATTCTTTGAAGGCAAATTACAAAAGACCGGGGATCCGTTGACTTGGAGATTGGACGAGTTCTATGTGCTTTACGAAGAACAATTGGTGCGCGTCCCAGTTGATAGCCTGGCAAACTTTTTTGCCACATTGAAGGGCAAGAGGTTGGTTGGTTTTGGGGTGAAATCTTACCTGCATGCTTTGCAAAACATGGGTGTGGACTATGCTGGGGTTGAGTTTTATGATCTAGCAATCAGTACTTATCTTGTAAGTGCCGGGGAAGTGAAGCAGGAGCCTGAGTCAGTCTGTGCCTACTACAAGCTGGCTTTGCCTGCAGATATGTCTGTTTGTGCATGTTGGAAAGAAATATATACCCAACAGATTGAGCAGTTCCTAAAGCTTACGGATGCGGCGAAGGTAAACACTTTGGAGCAAGAGTTGGTAAATGTTGTGGCCACAATGGAGAGAAATGGAATTATATTGAATGTTGAGAAGTTAGCTAAGTTTGCCCAAAAAATAGAAGCTGCGATCAAAGAAATTGAGGCTGCGGTATACAAAAATGTAGGCCATGAATTTAATATTAGTTCGCCGAAGCAAGTGGGGGAGGTTTTGTTTGTTGAGAAAGGTTTGCCTTCGGGTAAGAAAACAAAGACGGGTGGTTTTTCTACAGATGAGCGCACTTTGCGTGATTTGTTGGGTGTGGATCCTGTAATTCAGTTGATTCTGGACTATCGCGAGTTGTCGAAGCTTTTGGGTACGTATTTGAGTCCGCTTCCTGATTCCGTAAATAAACAGACCCACCGTATTCATGCTACATTTCACCAGTTGGGGGCGGTTACTGGGCGTTTTTCTTCCCAGTACCCTAACTTACAAAATATTCCCCTAGGGGAGGTGGCGGGGGTGAATGTGAGAGAAGCTTTTGAATCGGCACCGGGGACAATATTTGTAGCTTTTGACTATTCGCAACAGGAGTTGCGGCTATTGGCTGAACTTTCGGGTGATGAGGTGATGTCGGAAGCGTTCCGAAATAATGAGGACATTCATCGTCGTACGGCGGCGGAGATATTTGATGTGTCGATCAAAGATGTAACTGCAGAGCAGCGAAAGGTGGGGAAGACAGTGAATTTTGGAATAGTTTATGGAATGTCTGGATTTGGACTCGCGGATCGATTGAAAATCGATCCGCGCAAAGCCAATGAATTTGTAAAAGTTTACTTCCAACGTTATCCGAAAGTTAAGAACTACTACGACAGGCTAATAGTTGATGCGCGCAATGCCGGTTATGTGTCCACCATTTTGGGGCGTCGACGAAGTACTTATGGCCTCTCGGCTAGCAACTTCCAGCTCCGCCAAGCTACAGAGCGAGAGGTGATGAATTATCCGCTTCAGGGTAGTGCGGCAGACATTATAAAGATGGGGATGTTGCAGACGCGGGAGTTGGTGGATAAGTATCCGGCGAAGCTAATTTTGCAAATTCATGATGAGTTGGTGTTTGAGTATTCTACGGAACTTTCCAAAGATAAGTTGGCCCAAGATCCTACTTTCGTAGGTTTTGTAGAAGAGGTGAAACGGGCATTGTTGGATGTTATTGTACTAAAAGTCCCTTTGAAGGTCGGGGTAGAGGTTGGTTCAAATTTGGGCCAGATGGAGGATTTTGTGGCTTGATTTTGTCCGAAAAATCAGCGAAACTGGTAAGACATCTGGAATATTTCCTATGCGCAAATTTTTAGGGTTCTTCTTTACAATTGCTTCCGCCTTACTAGTGGTCTATTATGTCTACAAGAAACTCCGTCCATATATGGAGCGGATACGTTCTGCAGTTGAAGAGGCTCAGCCTGTGATTGATTCTGTTCAGAATTGGGCTAAGGAAGATACTCTGTCAAATAAGATGGGAGTTGTGAAGTCTGTGTCCGCTTTGACGCGAAAACCAGCAACTTCGAAACCTAGAAACGCTATTTTTGACTTGAACGATAGACAAAAAGAGATATATGATATTGTGAAAAGAGAGGTCGAAGTCGGGATGCATAATTTGTTGGCTAAGTTGGGCGGAGGGGTGACTGATAGAACTCTACGCAGAGATATGACTAAGCTGGAGAGATTGGGGTTGATTAAACAAGTAGGAAAAACAAAAGGATCATTTTATAAATTGCGTGATTAACGTCCGGTAAGAATGGAGCTCAAGGTCCAAAGAAAAAAACTTATAATTGGAGTACTATTATTTATAGTACTCTTGTTGCTTGCTGTTGGGGCTTTTTTGATCATTCGTTTGGGGCAACCAGAGGACTTTGGTGTAGATGAGACCCTAAACGCAAGAAACCGCGATGGGCAATGTGTGATCGGTTGGACAAATGCAAACGCTCTGGTTACTACAACCCAAAATGGATATGTTCCGTACCAATTCTTAGCTGCGGCAAGGCCTCCAGGTTCTACCCTAAAACGGTTTGATTTGGACTCACCTGTCTCCGCTTCAAATCTTGCGATGACAGATGCAAATTTGGCTGATGTGGATATCTTGTTTGTGGCAGATGGTTTTGATAATTGGACACGCAGCAATAACTACCCAATTTCTGTAACCCAGGTAGCTGCGTTAGAGAACAACCTCAGGGCAGGTATGAACGTGATAGTTGCTTCGGACAGTGCTCAGTATGCTGCGGATGTTGATTTTTCGGCAAACTGGTCGATGGCTTTGATGCAGAAAGGTAACTATATAAAGAACTTCGTAAATCATGAGGACCGGTATGTTGTCGCACCTCAACTAGAAACTGTCACTTCAAGTACAAACCCTGCCTTCAACGGTTTGCGTGTCAAAACGAATAATGTGTCACTTCGTAGTCCGGGGATATCAAATGTCTTGGGGCCGACACAATGTATTTATGAACTATCTGGAACATTCACGAATTACGGTGGTGCGCGGGTGCAAGATACAAGTTGTCTATTCTCATATACTCCCCCACAGGCAGCAGAGGAAGGGTTCATCATTTATTCTGTAAACGCTGGTCAGCAAATGGTAACTATGTTGCCAAAGCGTGAGTTCTGGCAGATGGTTCCAGACTGCGCCTTCGCACCTATCTGTGGAAACGGGGTAATAGAAACTGGGGAAGCTTGTGATGATGGGAATACGGCAAATGGAGATTCTTGTTCTGCTACATGTCGCAGAGAGTGTTATACCTGCACAGATGACTTATCTGATGGTAATGCATGTGAATTATTGTTAAGTGATCAAAGTAGTTGTCCTGCGGGTACGTCTAGCGAGCCGAGTGGTTGTGCTGCGGTTGCTACAGGTGGTGCTTGTCCTGTTGCTCCAGATATTCCGATGACAATTACCAAATCGGGTACAACTGCTAGCATAAATTCTGCACAAGCAGTTATAAACTATTCTATTGTAGTTACGAACCCTGCCCAAATAGACGTGGACGATGCGATAGTGGTCGATCAGTTGCCAAGTTTTGTGGCGGCTGGGGATGTGACCAATATCAGCGATGGGGGGACCTTTGACCCAGCCGCAAGGACGATAACTTGGATTAACCTATTAGTTCCAGGTGGGGGGACTAAGGAAGTCACCTACACTTTGACAGTTCAGGCTGCAAATTTTGGAGAGGTTAGAAATGTGGCCACGGTATTTGATGACGCTGACGCCGACGATATCCCGGACACTACGGAGGAAGAGGATGACGCAGAGGAGATAATTGTGCTTGATCCTGACAACCAGATCGCTTTAACCAAAACTGCTAACCCGACATTTGTAGAGAGTCCTGCGACTGTAACGTATACAATTGCTGTTCAGAATACAGGGACTACGGATGTGGTTGACCTGGAGGTAAGAGATACGCTTCCTTCTGGATACCAATCCTCATGGGTAACAAATATATCCAATAGTGGTGTGCTACAGGGACTGCAGATTACTTGGACGGGGATAGACTTGGCCGCAGGGCAGATTCTTAACCTTACTTACCAGGTGAACATCCCAGCTGGTGTGGAAGGAATTTTCAACAACGTTGTTGCAGCGATTATAAACGATACTGAAGTGATAAATGATGATTCTGAGGTGACCGCTACCACTCCGAGTACAACTACAACCACCACAACAACTACGACAACAACTACTACAACTACAACCAGCACCACTACAACAACCACTACGACGACGACGACCACTACAACAAGCACGCCGTCAACCACCACCACGACATCCACTTCAACTTTGGGGGCATCGACAAGTACCACCCCAACACCTCCGTTGCCAGATACCGCAATATTTGATGAGCCGCTGACAATTTTGATCGTTGGATTTACCTTAATACTGGGTGGTCTGATGGTATATAGGTTCCAGTGGGGTACTGAGTCAGTAGCTGTATTCTGGGATGAGATGTTTGGCGATGTAAGTGGTTCCTTTGAGGGGGGGACAGAGAAGCATATAGGCAGAAAAGCACGTAGAAGAAGTCGTAGAATAAAATAGCTCTAGGCTATTGGATTGTGGCAGATTTCTATGCTACAATCGCATCACCTTGAAAAAAGGTCTTCCCAACTAACCTTACTCTGGTGAACGCACCAGAAAGCGAAGTTATAAGTGGCCAATTTGTATTGCCCAAAAATACAAGTCGGCGATCTTTGAAATTCGAAAAGTGATAGGGTCACGGAGTAAGTGCTTTGCATTTATTTCGTGAACTCGTTAATTCAAATTAATGATTAATGTTAGGACAAAATCACCAAGATTATTGACTTTGTACTTTGTACAAGGTTTTGAAATTCTATCGTAAGATAGAGCAAAGCCCTTGTTTCCAAATGTCATAGGAAATAAGGCACAGTTTCTAGTTTCGACTAGAGCTGTTATATGGAGAGTTTGATCCTGGCTCAGGATTAACGCTAGCGATGTGCCTAAGATATGCAAGTCGAACGCCCCGCAAGGGGAGTGGCAGACGGCTGAGCAACACGTAGGAATCAACCCCAAACTTGAGTATAGCTCGTCGAAAGACGGGGTAATTCTCAATGGTCTCGTAAGAGTAAAGCTCCGGCGGTTTGGGACGAGCCTGCGGCCTATCAGGTAGTTGGTGGGGTAAAAGCCTACCAAGCCTATGACGGGTAGCTGATCTGAGAGGATGGTCAGCCAGACTGGGACTGTGACACGGCCCAGACTCCTACGGGAGGCAGCAATTAGGAATCGTGCGCAATGGACGCAAGTCTGACGCCGCGACGTCGCGTGAGGGATGAAGGTCTTAGGATCGTAAACCTCTTTTATCTGGGAACAAGTTCTGAGTGTACCAGATGAATAAGTACCTGCCAACCACGTGCCAGAAGCATCGGTAATACGTGGGGTACGAGCGTTATCCGGATTTACTGGGCGTAAAGAGAAGCGTAGGCGTCCCAATAAGTTCTAGGTTAAAGCCCAATGCTCAACATTGGAATCGCCTAGGAAACTATTGGGATTGAGATAGACAGGGGAGAGGAGAATTCCTGGTGGAGCGGTTAAATGCGTAGATATCAGGAGGAATACCAATGGCGAAAGCACCTCTCTGGGTCTCATCTGACGCTAAGGCTCGAAAGCGTGGGGAGCAAAACGGATTAGATACCCGTGTAGTCCACGCCGTAAACGATCCCTGCTAGGTGTCTGTCTTGTGAATATTTTCCTTCGGGAAAATTTTTAACAAGGTGGGTGCCACAGCTAACGCATTAAGCAGGGCGCCTGAGGAGTACGGCCGCAAGGCTAAAACTTAAAGGAATTGACGGGGACCCGCACAAGCAGTGGAGCGCCTGGTTTAATTCGATGCTAAGCGAAAAACCTCACCTAGGCTTGAACTGTAGCTGCAACCCCTCCGAAAAGAGGGGCCCCTTCGAGGGTGCTACAGAGGTGCTGCATGGCTGTCGTCAGCTCGTGTCGTGAGATGTAGGGTTAAGTCCCACAACGAGCGCAACCCCTACCCAGTGTTATATATTTCTCTGGGGACTGCCCTGCCAAAACGGGGAGGAAGGAGGGGACGACGTCCAGTCATCATGTCCCTTATGTCTAGGGCTACACAGACGCTACAATGGTCATTACAATGGGCTGCCAAACCGCGAGGTGGAGCCAATCCCATCAAAAGTGACCTCAGTTCAGATTGCAGTCTGCAACTCGACTGCATGAAGTTGGAATTGCTAGTAATCGCGCATCAGCATGGCGCGGTGAATACGTTCTCGGGTCTTGTACACACCGCCTGTCAGGGCACGGAAGTTGCTTTGGCTCGAAGTCCCCGATTTATCGGGGCCGAAAGTCAGGGTAGCGACCAGGCTTAAGTCATAACAAGGTAGCCGTAGGGGAATCTGCGGCTGGATTACCTCCTTTCTAAGGAGCATTCAGTTTTTCATATTCTTGAAAAAACTACTGAACGTTTTGGATGCAAAGAGACAACTTTTAAGTTGTTCTCGCAACCTTGTCCCAACATTCCCTATCACTTTCCGGATTTCAAAGAAGCTCTTTGAATAAAACAAATATTAAATATTCGGACATTGTCCGAATAGCTGGTGCTAAGCTATAGTATGCTTACAGCAACACAGTTGCCCAGCTGTCGTTGACCGAATAAGCGATTTTCGCCAGGGCTGAAGTAGCCTTTGGTTGAATTCGTGATTAAGAAAACACGAAGGCGATTAGCTCAGCTGGCTAGAGCGCAGTCCTGATAAGACTGAGGTCCCAAGTTCGAGTCTTGGATCGCCTACCAGGGGCCTTAGCTTAGCTGGTAGAGCGCCTCATTTGCAATGAGGAGGTCGCGAGTTCGAATCTCGCAGGCTCCAAAAGATTTTAAACGTAAGGAAATGTGACTTTCTAAATCTTAGCTAAGATTTAGATGCTCAAATTTCTTTATGGAAACGTAAAGAAAATATTTGTTCTTTGAAAACTGAATAGAAGTGATAACGGGTATAAAATTCATTGTTTTAAAAGTAATAATCAAAGAGAAAGCGCGTAAGAGCGTATGGTGGATGCCTTGACACAAGAAGCCGAAGAAGGACGTGATAGTCTGCGATAAGCTACGGTGAGCTGACAATAAGCATTATCAGCCGTAGATGTCCGAATGGGAGAACCCAGTCCGATTTATCGGATTACCTCTTGCTGAACACATAGGCAAGATGGCGGCCAGCCAGTGAACTGAAACATCTAAGTAACTGGAGGAAAAAAGACAAAGTTTGTAATTCCCTTAGTAGTGGCGAGCGAACGGGGAAAAGCCTAAACCTAAGTTAGGGGAAACTGTCATGATTTTTTGATTCGTCAAGAATGATTGGCTTTTTCGCTGTATTGGCAGTAGTCCTGATCTAGGTGTTATAGGAGCTGTTGTTTCGTTACCAATGTGACGAGAGACAAGTTATCAATCTGGTAGATAATAGAACTCAGCTGGAAAGCTGGACCGTAGTGCGTAATAGTCGCGTATATGAAGTCTAATCAGACTTGTCAAACAGATTTCCTGAGTACTACCGAATAGGTGAAAGACGGTAGGAATTAACCTGAACCACCAGGTAAGGCTAAATACTTCTTGTGATCGATAGCGAATTAGTACCGCGAGGGAAAGGTGAAAAGAACCCCGGGAGGGGAGTGAAATAGATCCTAAAACCATATGCTTACAAGCAGTCGGAGTACCGATTTATCGGTATGACGGCGTGCCTATTGAAGAATGAGTCTGCGAGTTATCCTGTACGGTTGCTTAAGCTGTTCTGCAGTGGAGGCTAAGCGAAAGCGAGTCTGAAAGGGCGACAATAATCGTATAGGATAGACCCGAAACCGTGTGATCTATCCATGGGCAGGTTGAACTCCGTAGAAATACGGAGGGAGGACCGAACCGGTAAGCGCTGAAAAGCTTTCGGATGACCTGTGGTTAGGGGTGACACGTCAATCGAACACGGAAATAGCTGGTTCTCCCCGAAATAGCTTTTGGGCTAGCCTCGGTATTTATATCTACACGGAGGTAGAGCACTGATTGGGTCGAGGGTTCCTTCGGGAATACCTCACTCTCTCAAACTCCGAATGCCGTGTAGTTTTAGCCGGGAGTCAGACCGTGAGGGATAAGCTTCACTGGTCAAGAGGGAAACAGCCCAGAATATCGGATAAGGTCCCTAAATCTATACTAAGTGGAAAAGGAGGTGGAATTTCTATGACAGCTAGGAGGTTTGCTTGGAGGCAGCCATCCTTTAAAGAAAGCGTAATAGCTCACTAGTCGAGAGATTCTGCGCCCATAATGATCGGGGCTCAAGTATAGTACCGAAGCCATATCGTCACGTACTCTTCGGAGTGCGTGCATGGGTAGGGGAGTGTTGTATGCTGCAGTGAAGTTGCACTGTGAGGTGTGATGGAGTGCATACAAGTAAGGATGCAGACATGAGTAGCGCAATCTCGATGAAAAATCGGGACACCGAATGTTCAAGGTTTCCTCTGCTACGGTTTTCGTCAGAGGGTTAGTCGGTCCTAAGCCGAGGCTGAAAGGCGTAGGTGATGGACAACAGGTTAATATTCCTGTACTGTTAATGTTTCGTTATCAACTAAGGAGGGACAGAGGGGGAGAAGCTGATGAGCTCACAGGTGAGCTTCCAAGCAATAAGGTAGAGTGGTTAGGTAAATCCGGCCATTCGTTCCCCGACTTGTCGGGGTGGATCCAAGTTGTGATGGGGAGTTTTTACTTTCGGGTAAAGGCAAGTTCAGCAATTCCACTTACTGGAAAATCTTCTAAGTGAGAAACATTATCAACCGTACCGCAAACCGACACAGGTGAACTGGTAGAAAATACCAAGGTGTACGAGTTATGCCTTGCTAAGGAATTCGGCAAATTACTACCGTAACTTCGGGAGAAGGTAGCCCCGCCTATGGCGGGGGGCACAAAATAGACTCCATCGACTGTTTAACAAAAACACAGGTCCGTGCTAACACGTAAGTGGATGTATACGGGCTGACGCCTGCCCAATGCCAGAATATTACCGGAGAGGGTGATAGTTCGATTTATCGGACAGGAGCCTTCGACTTAAGTACTGGTGAATGGCGGCTGTAACCATGACGGTCCTAAGGTAGCGAAGTTCCTCGGCGCTTAATAGGCGTCCCGCACGAATGGCGTAACGAGTGGAGTGCTGTCTTAGCAGGTTGCTCGGCGAACAATGAAATGGCTGTGAAGATGCGGCCTACCCGCACCAGGACAAAAAGACCCCGGGATCTTTACTACAGTTTGGCATTGGAACAAGATTTTTGCTGTAGAGCGTAGGAAGGAGACTTTGAAGCCTCATCGTCAGATGGGGTGGAGTCGTCAATGTAACACTTCCCTGTAATTGTTTTGTTTCTAATAGAATCCGTAATCCGGACATCTAAACATTGCCAGATGGGTAGTTTAATTGGGGCGATTTCTTACTAAAAGGTAACGTAAGATTCCAAAGGTAACCTCAGGTTGGATGGAAATCAACCGAAGAGTATAAAGGCATAAGGTTGCTTTACTGCAAGACTGACAGGTCGAGCAGTCACGAAAGTGGGGCTTAGTGACCTTCTGATGGCGCGTGGAAGCGTCATTGTTCAAAGGATAAAAGTTACCCCGGGGATAACAGGCTAGTCTTGCCCGAGCGTCCAAAGCGACGGCAAGGTTCGGCACCTCGATGTCGGCTCGTCATATCCTGGAGCTGAATAAGGTTCCAAGGGTTGGGCTGTTCGCCCATTAAAATGGCACGTGAGCTGGGTTCAAACCGACGTGAGTCAGGTTGGTCTCTATCCGGTGTGGGCGTTCGAATTCTGAGAGGATTGGCCCTTAGTACGCGAGGACCAGGGTCAGGTAACCTCTAGTGCACCAGTTGTTCCACCAGGAGCATAGCTGGGTAGCTACGTTGCTATCTTGATAACCACTGAAAGCATCTAAGTGGGAAGCAGGCCTCAAGATGAGAATTCGTTGAAGACTCCTAGTAGACTACTAGGTTGATAGGTACCAGGTGTACGTACAGTAATGTATTTAGCCGAGGTATACTAATAAGTCGAAATGCTTTCAAAATATACGATTATTACCGCAATGATTATTCATTCCGGGTAGCCGTATATAAACTGGATCACCTGCTGGTCTTTGACTTTGTAGGGGATATAGTTGTATACGGTTAAACACTTCTATTCAGTTTCGAGAGAACAAATTGTTCTTTTAAAACTTAATTCAACAGACAACGGAATATAGGACTTAAATACTTGAGTCTTGTATCCTGGTGTCTGTAGCGACGCGGAACCACCTCTTCCCATTCCGAACAGAGAAGTGAAACGCATCAGCGCCGAAGATACTTGGACCGCAGGGTCCTGGGAAAATAGGTCGACGCTAGGACAAAGAGACCGAACAATATGTTCGGTTTTTTTGTGTCTTGCCGTCTCCCTTTGACTAGTTGAACTTGGAATCTATTTGATATTGTCCTAGCGTCGACCTATTTAAATTGAAAGCGTTCTGGGTGTGGTGTTATCTGTTCAGGTTTTGCTATGTACTTAAATTCTGAATTTCCATCTATTGATGTAACTAGAAAATCATTGTCAAAGCCATGCCATTCAGATCTTAGTTCAGGATTTTGTGATAATAAAAGGAAGGTTGCTACATCTGCATGCAGTGGCAAGATGTAGCGGATAGGGGATTGCTCATCCTTCAGTTCACGTTTAAAGCCAAGTTCCATAAGCTGTTCAAGGTTCACTAGTTGCCAGTGAATGTGCTCGCAACCGAGATTTATCTGGTCCAATTGCTCAGGGGATAGTTGGGCACGGTAGAAAAATATCCTGCCTCCGAAATTTCCCACCAGCTCAAGTTCTTCTGGTTGAAGCTGTAAACCAGTTTCTTCGCCTGTTTCTCTTATTGCTGTTTCCAGCATTGATTCATCAGTGAGGTGATCGAATGTACCTCCAGGCAGATCAAGCAATCCGACTGGGAAATATGTGCCTTTTGGTAAGGTCATACTATCTGCCCGGCCTAAAAACAAGATTTCATTATTTGGCGTGGTGAGTATTGTATATGCTGATTTTGGTTTCATGGATTTGCTAGTGTAGTGGGAAATTAAATGTCTAAGCTTCTACTGTTTAGGCGTTCTAGGTCTTGAAGGTTTGTGAGCTCGTAGCGTTTGAGTTTTTTGAGCGGGACGCCTACTACTGTACCTTTACTGTTAAGCAACCTTTCGATCAAATCGTCTTCTCCATAGAATCCCATGAACCCTTCTTCTGGGGAGATTAAGTCTAAGCACGAAGTGGTAAGGATGTGGATACCTGCGTTATCGAAGCTGAGCTTTTTGGTCAGTTTCCCGTCGCGGAATTGGCGATCCTTTATAGCTAACAAGTTGTAGTCGCGATCGAAGAATAGGGGCGGGTTCTGGGTTTTAAAGACTCCGACACCGAGACGGTTTTCTGTTTTCAATTTCCCAAATTCTGCCAATTCTTGATAGAAAGCTTGACGGTCGAATCTAATTATAGTGTCTGCGTTTAGGGTCAGTATGTATTTGGTAGTAATCAAATTCTTTGCGAAGCGCAGCCCGCCAGCGTGTCCTAGCGGTTCAGATTCTTCTTCAGATAGTATGACTTCAAGCTTTCCTTTGTATATCCCCGCGTACTTATGGAATTGCTCTTTGAGGTACGAGGTATTTATGATCACCTTTCTGATTCCCAGGTCTAGCATTAGGTCTAAGCTGTATTCCAGGATTGGTCTGCCACCTATTTCAACCAGCGACTTGGGGGTGGTCTCGGTCAATGGCCGTAGCCTGGTGCCAAGCCCAGCAGCGAAGATAAATCCGGTTGTGTTGTCGAGTATTGTGTTCGTCATTCTTGTATGATCTAGGTATATAACGGACAGATGGGAGAGATATCACAGAGAGTTGGAAGGCAATCCTGGAGCTGTTAAGATTACATATGAACGCATTTACTAAGTTTTTAAAAAGAAGATGGAACCTAAAAGGAGACGAAAAAAAAGAAGTAACCACTGAAGAAGTAGAAGAAATAAAAATAGGTGAAGTTATGTCAGAGGCTGTGGCGGTAGCAAAACGTCTGAATGATAGAGCGATATATCCCTACGATCATTTGGCTGTCTTAGAGAGAATGTCTGGTGCTGATGCAGATAGTTATTGTGAACAACTTTTGACTGATATGCGAGCGTTTGCTGATCTATACACGCTTTTCTACAGATATGACGAGAAAAATCCTAATGAAAAAGTCGAATTACGTTTTTTTACTGAGCTCGCAGAAGAAATTCCTGATTTGAAGGAGTATATAATACCTATTCTTAGTGATGCCCAATATAGTGGAAGTAAAGAAGCGCTGCTTAAAATAGTTTGTTTTAAGCACATTCGGTATGCCCTTGAGACCTATGCTTTGCGATATTACTGGAATGGTGGGGTTGAGAGGTGGCAGCCCCAGAAATTTATGGCTACATTTCTCAAGAAGTTTTATGGGGGTTATAGAAGAGAACCTAGTGAATTTGGTAAAAGGGTACGTGACGTTCTAGATGAGATTTTGACGGAGGATGAAGTAGATACTAAGGAAGGAGTGTTTTTGTTAAAGGCATCTCGTTTCCTTAAAGTTCTCGTTATCTCTCATAACGATACTGTTTTGGAGTACGCGTTTAATGGGATCGGCACAGCTAATGATATCTTTACACTCATGATCTATCTTGGCCTAGAGAAGCTTTCTCGGGAGCAGGGAGTGAGTATAGAAAATGTTACGGATAAAGATATTATAGAATTATGCTTGAGTAAAGATTTCGCGCATAAGATTTTTAAACTAGCTTCAATAAATCAAGGTGATGTTTCAGTTTTATCGAGTTTTTTTGATAAAGTTCCGCCTACAGCCAAAGCACAAGAAGAGAATAGGCTAATCCGGGAGGAAGGGATTCAGGTTATGAGAGCAGTGATACTGCAAAACCAAACAATTGATGATTCAGTTGACTTGATGAGGGATAACTTACTCAAAAAAGGGTACCATGGGGATTCGAAGTTCTCCCTTGGAGACACCTTCGGGTGCCTTGCTATGACGCCGCTGTTTCGTAAACAGGAAATCCCCTTGGCAGATCTAGGGGTTAGTGTTCCTGAGTATCCTAGGCAAACTGAGTCATTTATAACGATTTATCTGAAGCTTTTTCTATATCTAGGTACTTTGCCGCTTGACCAAGAAAGGAAAGGTAGCTACTTTGACTATGTTCGAATGCAAGCGGCTGTGAGAGCTTGGGGTTAATTAACCTCCAGAACAACCGGTGTCTGTTCTCGGCACCAGGATCCCTTGGTATACGTCGCCTGTGCAGCCGCACATGTCACTTATAGAAACTCTGAAAACATTCCCGAATAGGAAGAAGAGTGCAATCAAAGTTAGGCTTATGGAACTTATTACTGCAAGTAATCTGGCATATCTAGTTGCTAGGGGGTTTAGTTTCTTGAGGCAAAGGTAAACTGCGAGGATGCTGCTTGGAAGGGCCATTACTACAGGAATTGCGAAGATGGTTTGGTAGGTACAAATTTCCCCTTTGAACTGTTCAACAATGTATACGAACTGTCCTAAAAGTATGATTGATTGGATGAGTGAGAAATTCTTAGAGATTTTATCTTTCCATATCCCCCAGATGAACAAAACATTTATGCCAATTGCCATTAAAAGTAGGGAGATCACGAAAAAGTCCCCGCTGAAAGGGGAGTCTGAAAGAGGGGACTCCCCATATTTACTAAGTCTCTTTGTCGTCTCGACATAAGAAACAACTGAAAGGGCCAAAGCAGTTGACGTCAGAAAGATATTTAGAATACTGGGTAATGCTTTGACCATCTTCTTTACAATATTCATATGATTAATTGATTGAAAAGTATATTTGTATTAGTAGAGATCAGTATACAAAAAGACGCTGTATACCATCTACGACTAATACTTATGTTAATATTTCGCTATTATTACTTACTACGGAAAGACTTCTTAAATTTTAGAATACAAAGATGTCAGAAATGCCAAAAACTTTGGATCAAAAGCTTATAGGGGCTTTTAGTTCTTTTGTAGAGGATGTTGAGAGGGAGTTAGGATTGCCCAGTGCAAACATTCATATTCGTGTGGCTCGTGCTGGGGCAAATCTTGTGGAAGCAGAGAGTTTACCTGATCGAATCTATATGGCCAGTAGCATAAAGCCTCACTATGCTAAGGTTTGGGTGGAGGAGTGTCTAGGAGGTTTGGATATGAATGTTCCGTTGAAGTGTATAGATAGAGAAATAGCGATGTTTATAGTTTGGGATATCATTGGCGGCAACGAGGATGCGATGGCGGTGGATGTTGTGAGAAAAGCTTATGGACAGCCCCTTGAGGAAGTGAGGGGTATATATGATTTAACTGCAGAAAAGGTTGTTGACCCGGAGTTTCAGTCAACACTAGAGGTACTGCTGAGCAGGTTGCAAGGACAGCAATATACCCCAGCTGAGCTAATCCATCTTACATTAGGACCAAGCAGTAACGATAGTTTGGTTGCAATAAGAAATATGCTTGCTGCAAGCATGGACTCTGAATTCCCAGAGTTGCCCCTCAGTGCAGAAAAGGGGGATGAGATCGGACAGAGGGACTTGGTTAAGCGAGATGAAATCCTTCGGCAGACTGCAGATCTTGTAGGTTTAATTGCTAATGAGGCGGTTGGTCCAGATGCTACGATAGCCGTAAGAAGATCTACCTTAGCGGCTAACTTGGGAGATCCGAATAGTGCAGTATTCAAAGATTTGAGTACTTTAAATACGGTAGTTTTCGATTGGGTTGCAAGTGGTGAACCTGGATACAGTAAAGTATTTTGGGATGCTCTCACACAAACTGTGGATAATCCTCGAGCAGTAAATAGGCAGCACGAGATTAAGCATATTCTGAAAGGGCTGGGTTATAAAGGGGAGGTGATAGAAAAATCTGGTTACTGGCTAGATTCTGATGCTACTAAGGGCGAAGGAAAGATGAAATTAAACTCCTTTGCGAGGGTCTTTCTCCCAGACTCTAAAGAATATATTGACGTGCATTATGCTGTGGAAGTACCTTTTACAGTTGAAGTTGGAGAAGGCGAAGCTGAAACTGAAAGTAGAATTGCAGAACAGGCAAAGGTATTAAGCGATAAAGTTGCGGAAATTTTAAGAGGAAAGCTGGCAGATGTTCTGGGGTTAGATGTTAGCTAACTTCTAAATCTTAGCTAAGTTTGAAGTTTCTGAGTTTTAGGCATAGAATCTGGTATGCACACTTGGCTACGCGAACACAAATGGGCTTGGGCGGTAATGTTACTGGTGTTGGTGTTGTTTGTGGCTGCGATGTGGAGGCGGGAGCCTATGCAGGAGACTCGTGAAGAGCAGCCACCGGAGCCGCAGATATCTTTCGGCATTGCCGGTTACTCCCCAGCAGGCTTTCCAAATTCTTCCATTGAGCAAGCCGAAGCATACTGGGCGGATGTGAACGAATATTCTTCTCAACTTGGGGTGCATGTGGATTGGCAGGACTTGAATTTCTTGGAGGTAGCGGCACAGAAGTACAAAGGAGATATTGTGCTTGTTTTGGGTTTACAGCGGCCTACGGAGTGGTTGCAGTCTGAGCAACAGGTGTTGGCAAAGATATTTGAACTGCTCGGTAAATATCCGCAGATTAAATACTTGGGGATTGGCAACGAGGTCAATTTGCTGGCGGAGCAGTACGAAGCGGAATTCCCGCAATTTCTAGAGGCTTACAGGCTCTTGTACTGGGAGACAAAACGAGATTTCCCCCAAGTGAAGATTTTTACTACTTTTCAATATGAAGCTTTGAAAGGGGAAGGGTACTTAATGGGAAATGCAGATGTGCGGGAGCCGCAATGGGAGCTGTTGGAGGAGATTGCCGGGTACTATGATATGGTCGGCTTAACGGTTTACCCTTACTTCGACCTCGCGGCTCCCGCACAGATCCCAACTAATTACTTTGAGCCATTGCTTACAAAGGTCACCAAGCCGATAATTGTTACGGAGACCGCTTGGATCTCGCAACCAAGTTTCCCAGGTGAGCTAGTTGCACTCTCAGACAAAGGACTTACGGGTAGTGAAGAGGAGCAGGTCGAGTATCTGGGTTACCTTCAAACACTTCCGGTAGAGAAGTTTCCAGTGGTGAATTGGCTGTTGTTACATGATCCCAAGGATTGGAGTTCACGCATGACCAGTTTGAAACCTTCGGACTTCACCTTTGCTTCTGCTGCGCTAAAAAACTATGATGATAGCGAAAAGCAAATCTGGGAAAAATGGAAAAGCCTTTTCGCTACAAGGTGAAAAGGGTATCTAGGCCGAAGGTTGTAGTTTAGGCTTTACTGTGTACTCGAATTGCCTCCTAAGAGTATCAGCTCGCCTTAGCAGCTCTTCATTAGCTTCTCTTTCCTCTGGGGTCATGTTTGTAACATCCAGATTTGGCTCTACAATGTTAATGTTTCCAGTAAAATAGTTAGCCAATATTCCTTGCCATTCAAACCATGTCGGTTGGCTTGCTCCGGTTCCAACACTTTTAATCAAAGAGAGCATCAGTTTTTCAGTTTCCGGATCGTTTGTCTGAGGGACAGAGATGGGGTTTCCTCTGCTTTCTCCAGAGTTCTCGTCTAGGGTCTCTAACCAATTACTTAGTTCAGGGTTTACATCAACTGCCTCTGCTAGTGCCGATGCCATGACTAGCTTTGCATTAAGTTTTTTTGCAGTTCCTGCAGGTGGTTTTTCTGGCATGAGTAAACTTTAATAATTAATCAAGTAATTATATGCTTTATTTGTGCAAATATGAAGTAGTGGGTGTTTAGCTCGGTTCATGGGTAGGGTAGTGATATCCCCATCCTAATTTGAGGTGAATAGCTCCTAAGATTCCCGTTAGGCCTTCAACTATCTCAGCAGGAACTTCTTCAAGTTGATTATTTAGGTATGCTTGGATATCTTCTGCTAATTCGAACATATCCTCTGGTTTGGCGTCCTTTATTATTTCCTCGGTGATGGTGGCAGCGCTTTTTAGCCCTGCTATAAACAGAGGGTCGTCCAGGTTGGCGGTGACGATTTGAGAAATAGCGGGTTTCATAATTGTCCTAATTATATACTAATTATATCATGGATACTCTTTCTCGAGCTACTATGTGCATTTATTTTCTCAATTGCCCGCTTATGATATAATCTTCCCCAGAAAGGCTAGTTTGGCTGTTCCGACAAATCGGGATAAATCTCTTCCAGATTAGAATATTCTACAAACCAAAGATTTCCAGTTCGGGCCGCAGGCCCGCTTAGTTACGTAATTATTTATTTTTAATTTACTTTATTATCATGGCAAAAAAAGTTGTCAAAACCGCCCAAAACGACGTTCAAACAGAACTCGCAACATATTTAGAAAACCTGGCAAACCCTCCACGTTCATTTAAGCGCGGTCAAATTGTAAAAGGGACTGTCATTGCTTCAACTGACTCAGAAATGATCGTAGACATCGGTGGCCGCACAGA
>JAEUSD010000006.1 GCA_016788825.1 Candidatus Doudnabacteria bacterium
CCCGATGGATGAGCTGATAGTAACTGACGATGGCAGAAATCAAAGTCTTGAGGATATTGCTGAAGGATTAATGCCAGGGGCTACCGTCGCGTTTAAAAATGGTGGGGCCGACGTCACTTACATTGTAAAACCTGGAGATACGGTTTCAAGCATTTTGGGGACAAATGATGAAGGGGTTATGGCTGTTTTTGTGAAAAATAATCTTCAAGCTTTTAGTCTCACTGAATCTCAAGGGCTGCCTTCTATAGGATCTATTCTGCCGCGAGGAAGTCTAATTCCAAATGAGACTAACAATGCCCCACAACAAGAGGCTCCGCAGGCCCCCCCTGTTGCTCAGCCATTGAACCAACAGCCAGCACCTCAAGGTGCTCCTGTTCAACCTCAAGTTCCTTACAACTTCCCTTCAAGCTCTGTTGATACAGCTAACTGGAAAGATGATAATGCTGCTGCCCTTGCTGCCAGAGCAAATATGGTAGCCTCGTTGGCAGTTGCTGCCGGCGGACAAAGTAATCCAGCCGGCTTGCGTTCAGACATTTTGGCTGGACTTACGCAGGAGGAATTAGCAAAGATTGCCGGACTCACTCAACAACAGATTGAAGCTGCCGGCAGTGTAGAGGGTGCATTGAAAGAGTTGGGCCTATCTAGCTCCGAAGCTTACCAAGTGTCCGTGATATTCACTGAAGGGGCGACTGTTGAAAAGATCCTCAGGAATTCTCCAACACTTGTGTCAGTCACCCCAGGAAGTCAGGCATTACCTCAAACTATTCCAAACCAACCCGCCGTTATTACACAACCCCAAACAACCCAAACTGCTAGTGTCGCCGTAGGCTCGTTTGCATCAGACAATATTCCAGCGAACACGCCAATCAGCGCTAGTCAGCAACAGACGTTGCAGGTGGACCCAACCTACTCTGGGCATATATCTGCGCTGGATCAGTGGGTAAATGAAGCTGGAAACGGTTCTGGAGGACAGGAGCGAAGTTCAATCGCAGCCTACGTTCGGGCGATTTTGGCAGTACTTGATGCCGATGGGAATGGGACTATTATTGACGATCAAACTTTGAACAATTTCCGTAGGGTTTTCGGCATTAACGGAATGGTTAAGCAAAGTGATATTGTAGAGATTGCTACTGCGCTTTACATCGCAAATGATTTGGATCCAAAACTCAACAACCTTAATATCTCAAGCTTCACTAGTAACCCTGAAGCATTTAAGGACTTACTGATCAATGCTCATACCTCTCGTCCTGACCTTCTAGCTTTGTATGTAGATGATTTCGTGAGTAAGTACAAAGGGGCCGAGGAAGGCATCGTTACTGGAATGGAAATTCAGAATGGGCAAACTCCACAGGGATGGGCTGGCAGTACGGAAGGTAGTTTCTCTGGAAACACGTCGCCATTTCCTCCTGGATCTGAAACTTTAGATATTCAGTCAGTGGTTATCACCGAAGTATTGCGTAATGATGAGCTGAACACGCCATTGCGTCTTAATGGGCCTACAGATCTTAATGCAAGTATTACTTATAACAGAATTCCTGGACAAAATGCTTACTCAGTAATCGTTCCTCCGGATAGCAGATTTTTAACTTTCGGTAGGGCATTCCAGGGATTGCCATTCGCTGCTCAAGCCTGGGGTTACAGAGCATTCGAAGGTGATTTTGAAACGGTTACTTACTTATATGTAAAACCGGATGATAGCTCTTTGGGCTATATATTTGATCAAAATAGGCAGCTAATAGGTATTTATAATAGTGAGGATGGGAAGACATATTGGTCATCTGCGGGGGTTACAAATGAGATGGAGCTTGATCTGGGAGGGGGAAGGTTTGTAAAGATGTCAGTGATAACAAGCTCTACCACTGAAGAGATAAAGGCTATTCTTTCTGGACAGAACCCTTCTACTCCTGTTGCGACAGAAACTACAGATACCAGTATTCCAGAGCCAGATGCAAATCCTCAGTTTGGAGGAACACCAAACCAACAACCTAGTCCAATTTCAATTCCGGAAACAACACCAGGAGCAACGCCTCCGGCGCAGTCAGGAACCCCAGCAGCAGAAACGACTGCTCAGCCAGAAGTTACAGCGGAGGTACCTGGAACAGGACTTACTGCTTTCCAGGCAGGAAATAAAGATGAACTCATAATAAATATTGATAATTTCAAAGGTATCCAACCTGAACAATGGCCAGGGTTTATTGCCCTTATGGAGCCGAGTGATAGGTTAACAATAAAATCGACTGATCTAATGCAAAGTTTAGTATTATCAGTCGAAAGTGATAGTGAGGAAGTGAGGTTAGTTGTCTCGACCACATCAACCACCTCATTAGATCTGTTCTCTGAGGTTACTTCTTCTCAAGGTGTAGCCTCTAGCGGAGCAACGCTTTACGTGAGAGTAGATGATGCATCTGAGGATAGTTTAGAAGCTATGTATGCCTCTTTAATAGACCTATCAAGCGAAAATAGCCGGACTATTGGGGTTATTACAGGAGAAACTAGGTTTGTATTTAAGGTAGATGGTGATGACATGATTCTATTCCCACGAGGAGATGTTGGCCCTGTTACAGTTTCACAGTTAAGGGATAAACCAGAAACTATAGCTATATTTGGTATCCCCGAGATTAACACGATAGGGATAATTTCTGCGTACGTTGGCCAGTTCTCTGGAGTGACGAATGTAAGCTTAACGGACCCCAATGCTATCGATTTCGCAGTCTGGGCCTCGACCCGTTCGAATGCAGTTAGAACTCAGGTTCCATTTTATGTAAACCCACAAGATAGTTTAAATAGCCCTTTCAGTCAGAAGTATGTAATTAAAATATCGGAGGTGGGGACTGAAATTTGGAGTAGACAGCAAAATGCTTCAGTGGGAGAGGGCTCATTCCCAGTCTTTCATAACTCTGGTACTGAGGGGGATAGAGAATTTGGAGGTGTTATTGTGAAAGAGTCAGGGCAGTACGTCTTCTACGATGCGCAGGGTGAACTCGAGCTCTATGGAGGTGGAGATACTCAGGGTTACAAAGTGGTGGAATATAACAATAGAATTTACCTAGTACATATAAGCGATACTAATTCAGAGTTTAATAACGTGTGGCAAGTTAAGCCCCCAGATGTGCCAAACTCCACAGGTGAGCTTCTCCCTCTGGAAGATGGTACAGAAAAAAGTCGGATTTTCGATTTAGTGAGACCAGGGCAAGGTCCAACTGCTGAAATTACTCCGGAAATTGTTTCTACAGAAGAAGCAACAGCTGAGGTCGCAGCGGAACTTACTGATGAACCCACGGAAGCCCCAACTGCGACCACGACACCATCGTATACACCCACGTTGACTCCAACACCTGAACCTAGCAATACGCCGACACCTACCAGCACAACTGAACCTACTGCGACCTTAACACCTACAGACACTCCAACTGATGTGCCTACACAAACACTAGTTCCTACGGATAGACCGACGAACACACCGACAGAAATTCCGACTGATGAACCTACAACCTCGACTGCTGTCCCAACAGAGACCCCTACTGTATCAAGCGCTTTGCCGACCGATACAGTTCAGCCTTCATTGACACCCGAAACTCAACTTCCGGTTCCCGATGATATCCAGAGCTCTTTCTTTATTCCGCAAGAGAATTTACAAGGCTTAGAAAAAGGGCTAGAGCTCAACATTTTGGAGGTAATTGATTGGGCAAAAACGCCGCTTACACAGTTATTAGACGTGAGCGACGAACAGGCAAGAACATATATTCACACCTTAATCGCTAGCTCTTTTACAGGTCTTGCAACTGAAGCTATCCTTAATTCACGTTCGAACGCTGGTGAAGCATTCAATCTGGACAGTGATGGCACAACACCGATTACCTTTACTGATGGGAAATACAAAGTAGGCGGGATTTTCTTTAGAATGGCACAACCTAATTCCGGTCTAGTTGTTGAAGAAATAGTGCAGGCAGCAATCTACGATAAGATACTAGAGAATGTTCAAAACAATCCAAGCTTGTATGCGGGGATTGGGATTGATGGCGTAAATGCAGCGATAGACAGTTTGGGCGGATACCGCAGTGATACGGTTCAGACCAGCCTGCGTGCTGTTGCTGAGGCAATGCAGATAGCAGTGATTTACGAAGCTAACAAAGACGGCTACAGCGCAAGCAGTAACTATGACTTCCAGACTATTGGGTCGAATACTCCCCATGGAACTGACTTTGATGACTACTCTAAAGCAAATGCCGTAGTAACTGAGTGGAAGAGCGTTGTTTTAAGTTTGCTAACGCCAGACCAACTAAAAAGATTAGAAATTGATCATAGTTCTTCTAATACAGAATTTGTAAGATTGCTCCTAGACCCAGTTAGGTACAGAGACTTAGAAAACTGCTTAGCTGCGTTAGGTAGCTTCAAGGGGGATGAAATCCATGCCTTTGAATTAATTGCGATGTCCCGTGGGATACCGGGAGGAACAGATGATACAACATTAGGAGTGACAAGAGATGATTACAATTCTGCGCTAGGCAAAGTTGGTGCTCCTACATATACAAATACACCAACGCCTACATTAACACCATCAAATACCCCTACGTCTACTCCCACAAACACGCCGACGACAACATTCACACCTACACCAACAAGTACCTTAATACCGACTGATGTCCCAACAGAAACCCCATCTAGTACACCGACCGAAACTCCGACAAATACATCATTGCCGACAGATGTACCCACACTCCAGCCGCCAACTCAGACGCCTACTAGTACTCAAACCAATACGCCCACATCTACAAATACAGTAGTTCCTTTACCAACAGAAACGGTAGAGAATCTTACTGGATCAAACACAGCTTTGACTTCCACTCCAGACGAAAACGGTGAGGTTACTTTGTCCACCCCGCCTGTCGATGTTGATATTGTATACAATGGCCAGTCAATATTTGTAGATGCACAGAGAAATGCGTATACAGATACTGATGGTGACCAGAAATATGAGCCAGCTGGGAAATTCTACTCAGATAATATCGAAGTAGCGGGTGGAGGTTGGAGATTATTCAAACCAATAGATTCCGATATCGTTTATGACGGAATTGGGGCGGAATTTGGAAGGGTAGATACGGCTACATTTGGGAGGGAAGTAATAATCTCAAACGATTATGTTTTTGCCGCAGCACCTGACGGCACAATGTATGCAGGTTCAAATATGGATTTATTAGTAAACGGTCACCACGTGATCTTTAACCCCATAACTACAGAGTTTGAGGATGTGGTTACGGGTGAAATAATCCCTAAATTCAGAGCAGAAACTGGTCTGGGGGGCGTACCAGCGGGTAGCTACTTGGTGGTGAGTGGAGATGGCGATGTTTATACCCAAGCAGGTAAGCTCGCTTTTGGTATTAGATTGATAAACAACCCTGTAGCCGCAGATAACCAGGCTTTTACGTTCAATATTGATCGTGGTGTAAAAGAGGTCTATGGTGTTGAAGAAGGTGTTATAACTAACCGCATAGGATTTATTTATCCTGAGAGTTTGGCGATGGATGACGGTAGCCTTATCTACCGAGACATGCAAGGCAATGCAAATGTAGTAGGAGACCCGGATAGCCCGGTGAGTTTTGTAACTTTCACGGGAGAAAACCAGGAGGTTTTGCACGAGGTTAATGGGCAGTTCTATGCAGGAGACTTCCAAAAGATTCAAAACGGACAAGTTGTTGAACTCGGGGACGATTCACGTTTAATTTATTTCGATAGTCATGTCTTTAGACTAGAAGGGGGAGTAGTAAAGCCGGTTCTCTTAGATGAAATGGCCAGATATGGCTACGCAATCGCTGATGGTGAGTTCACTCTATTAAATGAATTGGCTGGTTCATTTGTAGTTGATGGCCTGCAAGAGAATCTATATATAAATCCTGGCTCAGGGAATGTATCGAATATAATGGGTGTGAATTATGGTGTACGAGTTGAGAGGGGTGAGCAGTCGTACGTAGTAGTAAGAGTTGGGGATACTTATCAGTATCTGAAAGGGGAAGATAATGTCCTTACAGTCTCATCTGATACAGAATTGAGCGCTGCTGGCATAAACTTATTCTCATTGCCAAATGAAGCTGGTGTAGAGGAACTAAATAATGCTCTTGTAGTGCAAGTAGGAGATAATCAGTGGAGAGTGTTGCCAGCAGTTCCGAGTACCGACACATACTATCTTTCAAATACGCAGGGCTGGTTCTTATCTCCAAAGAATATTCCTCATCTCGCTGTAGCCGATACTAATGGGAATATCTCAAAAGTTTATGAACTTGAAGGTAACCTGAATGAAGGAGAGATAAATGGGCAACTAATAGACCGTACATTTAGACAAGATAAATATGCACTGAGCTTATTCATAGATAACTATAAGTTGGAGAGAGTTGTCGATGTCTTGAGACTGGAAACTTTAAACAATAATTCTGGTGTAGAGGCAGTAGTGAAAGCGTTGGTGTTGATGTTGGGAGCAGTTGCTGTGGCTAGTGGGCTGGCCTACGGCATTGTGAAAGGTATTGAGACAAGAAGAGATAAGCGAAACTATTTAAAGGATTTGGAAGAAAGAGTGGAGGAAGCGATGGAAAGGGCGGTCGAAATTTATCTATTACCGCACTTGTTTATTATCGACACCACTGAAGAAGTTGGTGCCATTGTAGGACGGCTTTCTAAGCAATTAGCAACCTCTATACCAGGTAATAAATCAGAGTATCAAGTCCAACTTTGGATAGAGGCATTGCTAGAAAAGAAGAGGCTCACAATTCCACTAAGTGAAGAAAGAAAGGAAGAGCTAAGGTCTATATACTTGCCGCTTCTCCAACAAATTGGTTATGGAGAAAATAGTGTAGATGTGGAAGCTACAGTATTGAACTATATCAAAGAAACTTTTGGCTTCAATGAAGAGGAGGCTAGGAAGTTTACTATGAGTCTCGGGATTCAACTCACCGAGATAGATGCCGATGTAGATGCTAGGCGGGCAGTGATACTTCAAAAAGTAGGTACCGATACCAATTCGCCAATCCAGATTAGCAGTGAAGAAGTCTTATCTTTAATTAATCCTGTTTACAGAACGGATGTACTAGCTGCTTTAGGGAGACACGGTTCTTCAATTGAAGTGGTGTCGGGTGGGTTAAAAGGAAGTAGAGTTTCTCTGTCAAAGGGTTCACTTAATATTGAAGTTCCAGGTGAAAAGGAATACGTATATATCTACCGGATCATTCAAAGTTTGCCAATTTCACAAGAAAAAGAGTTGGCTATTCTGCCAAGGAGCGAAAAATTTAACTTCATCGATCAGGTTTTGGCTTCAAAGTGGGACTTTGATCTACTAGCTCCATATGGTGATAAGTTGATTCGGCTTAGCCTTAGGCTAGAGCTCTCTGGACAGACGGCAATAACGATTGGTTTTGAAAACGACCGCCCGCTCTTAATAGCCGGTTTAGTTGACGGGGATTGGGTTATAGATACGAGGGGTAGTGAGTTAAATGGGAATATGGTGGACTTAATTAAAGGTTTTGTTGGAGTCGTTAATCTTTCTTATGGTTGGAATAAAGGAATAATCCTAAATGCAGGCTTTGATCAGCTCGAACAGAGCATCAATCTGGCTAAAAGTGGGGTGATAATCCGAACTTTTGGAAGTGACAAACATACTAGCTTGTTTGAAATAAAGAGAAAAGGAAAAAAGCTGATGGTGGAGATTCTTGCGGGGAAAAGTGATGAGAGGGAATATGCAATACCATCTGAGGTATGTACAGAAGATGTCTGGTTTGTTGTCAACGAGAAGCTTTTTAAAGCTGGCAATATAGTTGTCCCAGAAAACGCAAATATTTTAGTTGCCGATTTCGACCCTAATTATGAAATAAATGACGATATTGTGGACTTTATAGCGAAGAGGCATACACTATTCAACAATCATTGGGATGTCACTAAGCTTATGAGGAATGTTGGCTTCTGGGGGAGGTTTAAGAGTCTACGTATATATCTGGACATGTATGATGATGTTGAGGAGGCGGATAGGGACGATTTATTGATTAGGTTCTTAGCTATTGATAACTATGTATATGTTTTGAATAAAGAAGGGATAGCCGATCCGTCAGAAATCTTGCAGAGCTTGTTTGATAGGAGATTTGTAACTCCGAACTTTAATACGACTAAACTAGATATAGAATTAGTAGCTCTGTTTGGAGTAGATGACCTGAAGACTCCAGAGCAGATAAAGGCTAAGTTGCTTGAACTAATCTCGAAAATAAACAATAGTGACCGTTTCGGGCAGTACGACTTCCTAAAGACTTGGTCGCCGGTTAGTTGATGAATTAGCTCTGTAACCAACCCCAATTTCATGCTAAACTACACCGCTAGAATTAATTCAAATTCTATTTTTATATCTTAATTTATTTACATGGCAGGAACATATACACGTACCAAGCCTCATGTAAATGTCGGAACACTAGGTCATATCGACCACGGTAAAACCACATTGACAGCAGCTTTGGTAGCATATTCTGCACGACAAGGTTGGACTTCTGGCGGTAAGGACTACGCTTCTATCGCAAAGGGAGGTATCGCCCGCGCAGGATCAAACAAAATTGTGACCGTGGCTTCAAGTCACGTGGAGTACGAGTCTCCAAACCGTCACTACGCTCACATCGATTGTCCAGGACACCGTGACTACATAAAAAACATGATCACAGGTGCTGCGCAGATGGATGGAGCAATCTTGGTAGTATCCGCAGCTGATGGTCCTATGCCTCAGACACGAGAGCACGTTCTATTGGCTAAGCAAGTTGGTGTTGAGCACCTAGTAGTGTTCATCAACCGCTTCGATCCAAATATGGATGAGGAACTTCTTGAGTTGATCAAGGATGAAGTATCTGACATTTTGGATAAGCACGGTTACGACTCGAAGAAAGTGCCATTTGTAGTTGGAAGTGCTTTGGACGGTACAACCGGACAAAACAAAGGAGACGAAGAAATGGCTGCTCTACTTGCTGCAATGGATGAAAATATTCCAGAGCCAGCTCGTGAGTTGGACAAACCATTCCTAATGGCTGTAGAAGACGTCTTCTCAATTGAAGGTCGTGGAACAGTAGCAACAGGAAGAATTGACCGTGGAATAGTCAAGGTAGGCGATGTTGTACAGCAGATCGGTTTGATGGAAGAGGCAAAAGACCTAACCATTACCGGTGTAGAAATGTTCAACAAGTCTCTTGATCAAGGTCAGGCAGGTGATAACGTCGGATTGCTAATCCGTGGTATCAAGCGTGAAGAGATCCGCCGTGGTCAAGTATTGGCTGCAAAGGGATCAATTAAGCCACACACTGAGTTTGAGGCTGAAGTTTACATCCTTACAAAAGAGGAAGGTGGACGTCATACCGGTTTCGGTAGCAGCTACAAACCACAGTTCTACATCCGCACAACAGATGTAACCGGAGAAGTAACTCTTGCTGCAGGTACCGACTTGGTAATGCCAGGAGACAACGCTAACTTAACAGTTAAGTTAGTTTCTCCAGTAGCTCTAGAAGAGCAAACTCGTTTCGCTATCCGTGAGGGTGGTAAGACGGTTGGAGCTGGAGTGGTAACTAAAGTGATTAAATAAGCTTTAGGCTACAATAGACTTTAGGGGCGCCCCGACGCAAGTCGGGGCGCTTTGTTTTTGAAAATCGCAGCTACAAGCCCCAAATAAATTGCCGGCTTAAACCAATTTCATCGTATTTTTCTATATGTTTCCTTGCTATATAGCGCATTTGTTAGTATAATCACCGTGCTTCGTTGATCTTTAAAACTATGCAAAAAATTAGAGTCAAATTAAAAGGGTACGATCACAAGGTTGTAGACCGTGCTACCAATATGATTATTACTACTGTGGAAAACTCGGGAGCGAAAGTAGTAGGACCAATCCCACTACCAAACCGCAACTGGCGTGTCGCAGTGCATAAAGGTCCGCACATTGATGGAAACTTTAAAGATCATTTCCGCAGAGTTACACACTCTCGGGTGGTAGATATACTAGACGCAAACTCGAAGACTATTGAATCACTCACTCACTTGCAATTGCCAGCGGGTGTGTGGATAGAAATAAGAAATTAAATAGCAAAACTGTTCCGCGAGCGGAATAAGTTGCCTTTGAATTAAGAAAATTCAGAGGC
Source organism: Candidatus Doudnabacteria bacterium (assembly GCA_016788825.1). Taxonomy (GTDB): domain Bacteria; phylum Patescibacteriota; class Dojkabacteria; order J137; family JAEUSD01; genus JAEUSD01. Next base: position 10,140 of record JAEUSD010000006.1, read on the forward strand.
CGAAAGGCCTCTTTTTAATACTACAATGCAAGCAGTTATCGCAAAAAAAATTGGAATGACTCAAGTATATCAGGACAATGGAGACGTTGTTCCTGTAACTGTGTTGGCGATCGAAGAGCTGAAAGTGGCGAAGCATTTGAAGGCGGGGGACAAAGTCACCCACATCGAGATCGCCACAGGTAAAAAGAAGAAACCAACCAAATCCCAGACTGGAAATTACAAGGACTTGGGATTTGTTCCATCACGCAAGCAGATGATCAAGATTGTCGATGAGGCTGCGGTAGCAGATATGCAGATTGGTAAAGAAATTAAGGCAGATGTATTTGCTAAAGGCGACAAAGTCGATGTGGTTGGAACAACAAAAGGTAAAGGTTTTCAAGGAGTTGTGAAGCGCCACGGTTTCCACGGTGGTCCAAGTACTCACGGACAATCCGACCGTCATCGTGCACCAGGTTCAATCGGGTCTGGAACAACTTTGGGACGCGTATTCAAAGGAACAAAAATGGGAGGACACATGGGAAATGTTCGTCAGACAGTTTCCAACCTCAAGGTGGTAGATGTGGATATGGACAGCAATACCATATCCGTACTAGGTGCAGTTCCAGGAGCCAACGGCTCCTTTGTATTTGTAAGAAAAGCTATTCGTTAAGATGAAACTAAACTTATTTGACCAAAAAGGAAAAAAGTCTACCAAGCAAGTGGAGGTCTCTGATGCTGTGTTTGGTGCAAAGGTAAACAAAAGGTTACTCTCGCAGTATGTTTTTGTGTACCTTTCAAATCAAAGAGAAGCAGTAGCACATACCAAAGATCGTTCTGAAGTGAGTGGAGGAGGCAAGAAGCCATGGAACCAGAAAGGAACTGGTCGTGCACGTGCGGGTTCAAACCGTTCTCCATTGTGGAGAAAGGGAGGAGTTACCTTTGGACCAAGTAACGAACGCAACTGGAAAAAGACGATGAACAAGAAAATGCGTAAACAAGCAATGTGCAGCGCACTGTCTATGTTGGTTGCGAATGACAAGTTGAAGGTTCTAGAAACACCAAAATTTAGTAATGAAAAGTTAACAAAGCAAGCTGTTGAGATGTGGACCAGTTTTGGTAGCCCACGCAAAATGACTATTGTGTTGGCCGAGAATCAACCTGAAGTTTTGAAAGCATTCGGAAACCTAGAGAACGCGCAGGTAAAGTTGGTATCTGAGTTGAGCGCTTATGATGTACTAAATGCTGGAGAACTACTAATTGCTTCAGAAGCTTTGGAATATACTAATAGCTGGCAATTATCAAAAGATGAAACTAATTAAGAAACCTGTCATAACTGAAAAAACAATGCAGCTTGCACAGACAGAGAATAAGTACACCTTTGAGGTTACTCTTTCTGCCGACAAGACTAGAGCTAGCAAAGAGATCGAGAAGATGTTTGAAGTCAAAGTGGCTGCAGTAAATGCACATACACGCTTGGGCCAGACTTATGGATTTGGTAAGTATCGTCAGATGAAACGCCGCAAGCCATCACAAAAGTTTATGATTTTTAAATTGCAAGACGGTCAAAAGATCGATTTGTTTGAAACTAAATAAACATGGGAATCAAAGTTCTTAAACCAACAACACCAACAGCGCGACACACAGTATTGATCGATCGCTCCGAGTTACACAAAGGCCAGCCGCTTAAGTCTCTGGTCTCCAAGTTAAACTCCAAGGCTGGCCGCAACAACACTGGTAAAACTACTATGCGTCATCAAGGCGCAGGCGTGAAGAAGCAGTACAGGATTGTTGATTTTAAGCGAGACAAGTTGGATATCCCAGCAGTTGTAGAAAGACTTGAGTATGATCCAAACCGCAGCGCATTCTTGGCCTTGTTGAAGTACGCTGACGGTGAACGAAGATATATTATTGCCCCAGATACACTTACAGTTGGGACGGAAATCAAGAGCACTGCCGCAGAAGCTCCGATCCAAGTGGGTAACAATATGCCTTTGGCAAAGATCCCTCAAGGAACATTTGTTCATTCAGTTGAGGTAATGCCAGGACAAGGAGCTGTCGTTGGACGTAGTGCAGGAACTATGATTCAGGTGATGGGAGGAGACAAAGGATACATACAGTTGAGAATGCCTAGCGGAGAGATTCGTTTGGTAAGTGAAGAGTGTCGTGCTACTATTGGGAACGTTTCGAACCCTGATCATAAAAACGTGAAGTTAGGTAGCGCAGGTCGCAATCGCCGTAAAGGTGTAAGACCAACAGTTCGTGGAGTAGCAATGTCATACATTCACCCTCACGGAGCTGGACAGGGTAAGAGCGGACGTCACGGAACAGGTGGACCGGCCAAAGATTTGTGGGGTAACAAAGTAGGTAAGCGCACACGTCGACACCGCAGAGTAACCAGCAAGTTTATTGTGCGCCGACGTCCAGAAACAAACGCATTTAAGAAATATAAAACAGTTATCTAAACTTTAGAACATGGCAAGATCAAGCAAAAAAGGACCATATGTAGATCCTAAGTTGTTGGCAAAGGTTACCCAGACAAAAGCTGCAGGCAACCGCAAAGCTATAAAAACTTGGGCACGTAAAAGTACTATTTCGCCAGAAATGGTAGGAGTAAACTTTGAAGTACATAATGGTAAATGGTTCAATGCCGTATTTGTTACTGAGTCAATGGTTGGACACAAGTTGGGGGAGTTTTCTCCAACTCGCAAGTTCTCCGGACATAGTAAGAAAGGTAAGATTGCTAAATCTACTGGTTCAACTGGTAGAGCAACAGAATAAAAATTATGGAAGTAAAAGCATTTGCTAAAAATATAAAAGGCTCGCCAAGAAAAGCAAGAATAGTTGCTGATGTTGTACGTGGTCAAAATGCTTTGTATGCAGTTGAGGCTTTGCGCTTTATGCCAAAGGCCGCTGCTCATACAGTGCGCAAAGCCATCGAGAGTGCGATTGCGAATGCAGTTCACAATCATAATATGCAAGCAGATGCTCTTTCTGTCACCAAGATCATGATTGATCCAGGTATGACATACAAACGAATGATTCCTCAGTCACGCGGACGTGGAAGAATGATTATTAAACGCACAAGCAACATTACAGTGTGGGTAGGGACAAAGGGTGCTCAAGTTGCTGAAGTAGCTAAAGAGCCTGTGAAAACAAAAGCTGCGAAGGCTGAAACAAAAACTAAGACCAAAACAAAAAAAACAGCTGCTAAGCCAAAAGCTGCAGCAAAAACAAAGAAAACAACTAAAGCGAAAGCATAAATATGGGAAATAAAACAAATACCACGGCCATGCGCCTGGGAGTAAACAAAAACTGGAAGTCAATTTGGTTTCAACCAGACTCTTCTTATGCAGATACTTTCTTACAAGATATGAAGGTGCGTAAGTTGGTGGAGAAGAAGTTGAAGAATGCCGGAGTAGCTGACGTGATCATCAAAAGAACGATGAACAGTGTAATTGTTGAAGTTATGGTAGCTCGCCCAGGAGTAGTGATTGGAAAAGCAGGCGCAGGAATCGATAGCTTGCGCAAAGATTTAAAGAAAATTACTAAAACCGATGTCGATGTGAAGGCTTATGAAGTAAAGCGACCAGAAATCGAAGCTAAGCTTGTAGGCGAGAATGTTGCATCTCAGTGTGAGCGACGTGTATCTCCAAAGATCGCAGCTCGCAAAGCAGCTGAGGCGGCTATGGATACAGGACTTATCAAAGGAATTACAATCATTGTATCTGGAAGAATTCGCGGTGCAGAAATCGCTCGCACAGAGAAGATTAGTCTCGGCGTTGTGCCAAGACATACACTGCGCGCAGATATTGACTATGCATTGGTTGAAGCTCAAGTGCCAGCTGCCGGAAAACACGGTATCAAGGTATGGATAAATAAAGGAGAAAAACAAACGTACAGTATTGAAAAATAATGCAACCACGCAACCGTAAACACAAAAAAGAATTTAGAGGTAAGATGCGAGGAATTGCTTGGAGAGGAAGTACCATCACCTTCGGTGAATTTGGACTTCAAGCTACAGATCGCGGATGGATCTCGGCAAAGCAAATTGAAGCTGCTCGTAAAACAGTTGCTCGTGCTACCAAGCGTCGTGGGCGTATCTGGATCAAGATGTTCCCACACAAGCCTGTAACCAAGAAAAGTGATGAAGTAACTCGCGGAGCAGGAAAGGGAGAAGTTGATCATTACGTATGTGTGATCAAACCAGGACTTGTATTACTTGAAATCGGAGGATTGGACAAAGAAGTAAGTGTGAGCAGTTTGAAACTTGCAGCACAAAAGTTACCTATCAAAACCAGAGTAATCGAAAAATAACATGGCAAAGAAGAAAGTTGAAACAACAGAAAAGGCAGAAGCTAATACAGTTAAGACTTGGGTTGATGTACAAGACATGCAAAGAGAATATGCAAAGTTGAAAGTGAACATACTAAAAGGTACAGAAAAGAACGTAACTTTACTAAAAAAGACACGCAAGCAAATTGCGCGAGCATTGACAGCTATCAATCAAGACAAGACTAAATAATATGGACAAGAAACAACGCACATTAGTAGGCAAAGTAATCAAAAAAAGTAGTGCAAATACTATCAAGGTAAGAGTGGAAATCAAAAGCACTCACCCTTTGTACGGTAAAGTTGTTACACGTCACAAGAATTATTTGGTGCACTGCACAAATGAGCAGTTTGACCAAGTTCAACTTGATCAAGTAGTTAATATTGGTGAGACACGCCCAATGTCTAAGCTTAAATCATGGGCATTAATTGAGAGTAAATAATGGTACAGAAACTATCAAGACTAAAAGTTGCCGATAACAGTGGAGCCAAAGAAATTATGGTGATCCAGGTGTTGGGACGTAAAAAAGGAAATAGCTTGATGCGGTTTGCTTATGTAGGAGATTTGGTAAGTGCATCAGTTAAAAAAGCGATTCCTAACGGTCAACTTAAGCCAGGAGATGTTGTGCATGCAGTAGTTGTGAGAGCCAAGAAAGAAGTAAAGCGCAAGGATGGCACTTATGTGAAGTTTGATGACAACGCCGCAGTGTTGATTAACAAAGCAAATAATGATCCTCGTGGTACACGTATTTTCGGGCCAGTAGCCAGAGAGCTTCGTGACAAAGGATTTCAGAAGATTGTATCTTTAGCACCAGAAGTACTATAAATCATGAATAGACTAAAAACAGGAGACAAAGTAAAAGTAATGCGCGGCAAAGAGGCTGGCAAAGAAGGTGAATTGCTGAAGATTGTACGTGTCAAAGACCGAAAAGGTGTCGAGAAAGTACGCGTTGTTGTAGGCGGAATCAATAAAGTAAAGAGACACCAAAAGCCAAACCCGACACTGGGTTTAGCTGGCGGAGTGATCGAAATAGAAAAACCAATTGACATCTCAAATGTGATGTTAATAGATCCTAAGTTAAATGTACCAACTAGGGTGGGAGTAAAGGTTGATGAGAAAACTGGCAAAAAGGTACGTTTTGCCAAGAAAAGTGGACAAACATTGTAATAAATAAAATGGCGAAACCAACACTAAAACAAAAATACGAAGATTCAATCCGAGCCGAGTTAGCGAAAGAGCTAGGGATTACAAATGCTATGGCTATTCCAAACTTGACTAAGATTGTAGTCAACGCGGGTATCGGAAAAGAGTTTACATCAAACTCGAATGTAGCTGAGGATTATGCACAGGATATCGCTTTAATCACTGGTCAAAAACCAGCCGTAACCAAATCAAAGAAAGCTGTATCAAACTTTAAATTGCGTGAAAACACAGATAACGGTTTGAAAGTAACTCTACGTGGAGACAGGATGTGGGAATTCTATTACAAACTGGTTAATATCGTATTGCCAAGAGTAAAAGATTTCCGTGGTGTTTCAGACAAAGCTTTCGATAAACGTGGCAACTATGCTTTAGGTATCAAAGAGCATACAGTTTTTCCAGAAATTGATACAAATAAACTAGTCAAAATACGTACATTACAGGTTATAATCTGTACCTCTGCGCAAAACGACGATCATGCGAAAGTCTTGCTACAGAAGTTAGGTATGCCTTTTAAGAAATAATAACTAAAAAACATGGCCGGAAAAGCACAAAAATACGCAGCAAAAACAAAAACAGCGAAAAGACTACGTGGAAGCTTAAAGCATTCGACAAAGGCTTATAATCGTTGTGAGATTTGTGGGCGTTCTAGAGGCTATATCCGTAAATACAAGATTTGCCGAATCTGCTTTAGACAGAGGGCAATGAACGGAGAACTTCCAGGAGTTCACGTCGCAACTTGGTAATTAGAAAAATAAAATTATGCTTATTACAGATCCAATTGCAGATTTCTTAACCAGAATCCGCAATGCACAACAAAGAGAAAAACAAGAGTTGCAAGTACCAGCGACGAAGATGATCGTGGCAATCACAGAGATTCTAAAGAAAGAGGGTTTTATTAAAGACTACCAATTGGTAGACACAGAGCCACAGAAAACACTATCTGTAGAGTTGAAATATGTGAATGGTGTTGCAGCAATCCGCGACTTGAAACGTGTATCGAAGCCAGGTGTTCGTCGCTATGTAGGATACAAAGATATCCCACATGTAATGCGCGGACTAGGTGTAGCAATCTTGTCTACTCCAAAAGGTATCATGACTGGAAAACAGGCTCGAGTGGAGAAGACAGGTGGAGAATTTATTTGCACAGTTTATTAATATTAAATGTCTAGAGTAGGTAAAAATCCAATCACAATTCCACAAGGTGTGACAGTAGAGATTTCTCAGGGGGGTGAGTTTGGCAACCAGGAGATCAAGGTCACCGGTCCAAAAGGGACAATGACTCGTGCTGTAAGGCATGGAGTTAGCGTCAAGGTTGAAGATGGCAAGGTTGTATTGGAACGTGCTAACGAATCAAATCAGATTAAAAGCTATCACGGTTTGTACCGTGCGCTAATCCAGAACATGGTGCAAGGAGTAACTCAAGGTTTTGTAAAAGAGCTAGAGATTGAGGGAATTGGTTATCGTGCTGATCAACAAGGTGATAAAGTTGTCTTTTCACTAGGTTATTCACATAAGATTGACTATATTCCGCCAACAGGAGTGGTGGTGACTGCAGTTAGCCAGACTGAATTAAAAGTCGAAGGAGTAGACAAACAGTTAGTCGGTGAGGTTGCTGCTAAAATCCGCAGCTTCCGAGAGCCAGAGCCATACAAGGGTAAGGGAGTAAGATACAAAGGTGAACAAATTAGACGTAAATCAGTCAAGAAAGGTGCTTAATAATGTTACATAAGCAATTAAAACAGCAAAAAAGAAGAGCGCATATCAGAAAGAATGTTTCTGGTGTTGCAGAAAAGCCTCGTTTGTCGGTTTACCGCTCAAATAAACACATCTACGCTCAATTGATTGATGATGTGAAAGGCGTTACACTCGCTGCTGCTAGTGATCACGCAGAGAAAGGTAATCCTGTTCAGAAGGCAGCAGCAGTAGGTGCTAAAATTGCTCAGTTAGCGAGCAAACTAGGAATCTCGACAGCTGTATTTGACCGTGGAGGCTACAAGTTTCATGGTCGAGTAAAATCTTTGGCAGATAGCGCGCGTGAGGCAGGACTAAAATTCTAAATCAAATATGGAACAACAGACACAACAAAAACCACAACTACAAAAACCAAATTTTAAACAGAACAAACAACGTCCTCGCAAAGATGATGATGGATTTGATTCTCGCATCATAAACATCCGTCGTGTTTCTCGTATGTACAAGGGAGGTCGTCGTATGCGCATGAGTGTATTTGTAGTTGTTGGGGATCGCAAGGGAAGAGTAGGATTGGGCTTAGGTAAAGGAGCAGATGTCGCTTTGGCGCAATCCAAAGCAGTTGAAAAGGCAAAGAGATCAATGATCACTGTAAACATGAAGGGTAGCACAATCCCCCATGAGTCTTTGGTCAAAGAGCGAGCTACAAAGGTTTTGCTCAAGCCAGCTGCTCCTGGAACAGGATTGATCGCAGGAGCTACAGTAAAGGCAATCTTGGAGGTAGCAGGAGTCAAAGATATCTTGTCCAAGATATTGGGATCGACAAATCAAATAAATACAGCACATGCAACGTTTAATGCTTTGAAAGGATTACGCGCAGCAAGATTATGATACATAGTTTACCAACACCAAAAAGTAAAAAAGCAAAAGTTCAGGTAGGTCGCGGAATTGGAACCGGACATGGTGGACATACCGCAGGTCGTGGAACCAAAGGTCAAAAATCCCGTTCAGGTTACTCTCGTCCACGTCCAGGATTTGAAGGAGGTCAGATGCCATTAGCCCGTAGATTGCCAAAGCTGAGAGGCTTTAGCCGCAACTGGTTAAGCTCTGGCGTGCAGAGATTCCAACTCCCGTTGTCGTTGGTTGCCGAGGTGATCGCAGATGGTAAAGTAAATGTAGAGACATTGGTTGAAAACGGATTGATCCGACCAGTAAGCAAGAAGATCAGTGTAAAAATACTGTTTGATGCTGAGATTGACAAAGCCCTTTCTATCGAAGGGATTCCCATGTCAGCAAAAGCAAAAGCAGCTGTGGAGAAGGCGGGGGGAAAAGTAGCCTAAACAATCTTTTAACTCAACAATGAGATTCAAACTTCCCAAGTTAAAAATAGGGTTACCACGATTTCGTTTCACGACTAGTACTAAGTCTTACAATTCACAGACCTCTCTTTGGAGACTAATTTTCACCAAAGAAGTCGGTAAAAAGATACTATTCACGCTGTTTATTGTCTTTATCTATCGATTATTGTCTGCTGTCCCGCTTCCTGGAATCAATATGGATGTTTATCTGCAACAGTTTGCTGACAAGTCTAGCTCACAGATCAACTATTTTTTGACTGTGTTTACAGGCGGAAGTTTGGAGACTCCTAGTATTGTTGGTTTGGGAATCGGTGTCTACATTACAGCATCAATTATCATTCAGTTATTGTCTTCGATTGTTCCTAGGTTAGAGGAGTTGAGCAAAGAGGGTAACAGAGGGAAGCAAGTGATTGATCAGTATACTCGGTACTTAACGGTTCCACTATCATTTGTATACTCAATAGGGTATCTGTTCTTGGCTACTCAAGATCCCACAACTGGGCAAGCTAGCCCGTTAAGCAATTTAATTCCTAGACTTCCAGATGGAAGCTTTTCTATCCCAAGAGTGCTGTTTATGGCGTTGGTACTGACTGCTGGATCGCTATTTTTGATGTGGTTGTCAGAACTAATTACAGAAAATGGAATTGGTAATGGATCCTCCATTTTGATTATGGTAAGCATTCTTAGCAATGTCCCAGCATTTATTGGTAACGATTTGTCTGCACTAAACATAGCAGGGGCTATTGGGCAAGTATTCCAAGGTAGATTTGAATTTTTGACCGATCCAAGTATGGTAGCAGTTTACCTAATCGCGATTGGGATAATCGTGCTCACCATAGGGACGGTTATTATGAGTGAGTCTACCCGCAAGATTCAGATCCAGTATGCGAGAAGAGAAAGAATGGGAGGGGAGACAGAATCCGTTTTGCCGCTAAAATTAAATCAGTCAGGGGTATTGCCGATTATCTTTGCATCAGCCTTATTAACTTTTCCTCGGGTAATTATCCCAATTCTAGAAAGGATCGTAGATCCAGTTTCAGAGGTTGGTAGATTCTTATCTTCCCTGAATACAAGTTTCTTATTTGACAGTACACAACCAGCCTACTGGGTGATCTATTTCGTGGCAATCATGCTGCTTTCACTTTTGTATGCAAACATAGCGTTGAAGCCAGAGCAAGTAGCTGAGAACTTGCAAAAGTCTGGTGGGTTTATTCCAGGGATCCGCCCAGGAAAGACAACAGAATCATACATCTCTATCACATTGTTGCGTCTGACATTTGCTGGATCAATATTCTTGGGAGTGATTGCTTTGATCCCACTAGTAGCAGGTTCCGCATTGTTTCAATTGTCCGGATACCAATTCACACTGTTCTCGGCCATTGGAGGTACTAGCATTCTGATTGTTGTTGGGGTAATCTTGGATACAATAAGACAGTTGCAATCTTTGCGAGCTACTCAGAGCTACGAACGTTACTTATGAAGATCAAGGTGCACAAAAAAACCTCATTGGATGCAGACAAAATGCGTTCTGCCGCAAAGCTTTCCACCCAGATACTAAAGCAAATATACGACGCCACACGCATCGGGGTTTCCCCAAGCGAACTAAATACCCTTGCAGGTGAATTATGCGCCCAAAACGGCGTAAAACCCGCTTTTAAGGACGTTTTGAACCCTCGGGGAGAGGTTTTTGGGGGAAATATTTGTATATCCGTGAATGAGGCAGTGTTGCATGGTACTCCCTTCTCAAAGGCGCCACTTGCTGATGGTGATGTTGTGAAACTTGATTTCGGCATCATACTAGACGGACATTACACAGACCAATGTGTGACCTTGGGCTTGGGAAATATTTCGGAGGCGGATAAGGCACTAATTGCTACAGGAAAAATGGCTGTGCAGGCCGGGCTGAAGCAAGTTCAGCCCGGCCGTCACACTGGTGATGCCGGCCATGCGATCCAAACAATTGCGGAAATGGCCGGCTTCAACGTTCTAAAAGAGTATATTGGGCATGGAATCGGAAAATCTTTATGGGAAGAACCAGAGATTCCAGCCTACGGAAATCCCGGAATGGGGCAAGAATTTGAACCAGGAATGGTGGTCTGTATTGAGGCGCAAGTTGTATCGGGAGATGGCGAAACCTTTGTAGATGAAGACGATTGGACCGTTGTGACCGTTGATGGTAGCAAGGGAGTAATGTTCGAATACATGGTTTTGGTCACAGAAACTGGCTCGGAAGTACTTACTAGCAACTTGGATTGGGAAATATTTTCTCCCTGATTTATATTGAGAGTATTCATATCTTCTGGTAAAATTGCCTGCTTTATAGACAGGGCCTAAAAAATGCACCCAAAAGGGCAAAATGACCAGAAAGAAGAGAAAATATTAGTTGAGGGTTTGGTATTGGAGGCTTTGCCAGATAGTCAGTATCTTGTAGAGGTTGAGATAGCTCCTGGTGTAAAACATCAGTTGTTGGGTTACTTGGCAGGAAGAATGAAGCAAAGGTACATTAAAGTATTGCCGGGAGATAAGGTGAGAATCGAAATTTCTACGTACAATTTAGAGTTAGGTAGGATTAGAGATAAAATTTTTAAGAAAAGAATACAAGAACCAGTAAAATGAAAGTAAAGAGCAGTACCAAAAAAAGATGTGCACATTGCAAGATAGTAGTACGACGTAAGCGCTCTGGCGGCAGTAAAGTTAGCCAAGCAAAGCTGAAGCGTATAGTTTATGTTATTTGTTCTGCCAACCCAAGGCACAACCAAAGACAAGGATAATTAATTAATCGTATACAAGATGGCAAGAATTTTAGGAATAGATATACCAAATGAAAAGAAACTAGAAGTGTCGTTGAGTTATATCTATGGTATTGGCCGTCCTTTGGCAAAGCAGATTATCTCTGCAACCAAACTGAATCCTAACATGCGTGCAAAGGAGTTGACTGAGGATCAGATCAACGTTATCTACGAGTACATCGAAAAGAATTTTGTTGTAGAAGGAGCTTTGAAGCAGCGTATTTTCCAAAACATTAAACGCTTGAAAGATATTCGCTCATACAGAGGGCTGAGACACAAAGCTGGTCTTCCAGTTCGTGGTCAAAATACCCGTAAGAACGCTCGCACCCGCAAAGGTAAGGGAGTGACTGTAGGAGGACTTAATAAGAAATTAGACAAGAAATAAAATAATGGCAGACCCAAAGAAACAGAACAAAGTAGAAAAAAAGAAGAAGGCTAAGGTAGCTTCACCTAAGGTGAAGGTTGTCGTGAATTCTTCTTTTAACAATACAATTGTGTCTGTGACTGACTACTCTGGAGCTGTGATAGCTACAAGTAGTGCAGGACAAGTTGGGTTCTCCGGATCTCGCAAGAGCACAGCATATGCTGCGAGTAAGGCTGGAGAAGATGCTGCTCGAAAGGCAGCCAAATTGGGTGCACAAGAGGCTATCATTATTGTGAAAGGTGTTGGAGAAGGCAGGCAGTCTGCTATCAAGGGGGTACGCTCAGCTGGTTTGCGAATTACATCATTATCTGACTATACACCTATCCCTCACGGAGGTTGCAAACCCCGTAAGATGCCTAGGAAATAGAGTTAAATTAGAACTTAGAAATTTAGAAAACAAATGGCAAGATATACTGGACCAAAATGGAGAATCAACCGCAGAGAGAACTCTAATGTGTTGGGTTCTACAGATAAATGGAGAAGGCGTCCCACAGCTCCAGGACAGTTCCCACGTCCTAAAAAATCTTTGAGTGAGTACGCTATTCAGTTCCGTGAGAAGCAAAAGGTCAAGAGAATGTATGGAATGCAAGAAAGACAGTTCAGGCGTTACTTTGGTCTTGCGCTTAAGGCAGAAGGAAATACTGGAACGCGGTTCTTACAATTGTTGGAATTACGTATGGATAATGTCTTGTTTAGGTTAGGTTTTGCCAAAACACGAAGCCAGGCGAGGCAGATGGTAACTCATGGACATGTTATGTTGAATGGTGAGAAGCACAATATTCCATCTACTATTCTGCAACCAGGAGATGAATTGCAGATTGTTGAGAAAACAAAGAAGTCTCCTCTGTTTGAGCAATTATCTGAAGAGCTAAAAGCTACTCAGGTACCAACTTGGATGGAGAGATTGGCCGCTGGTGGTAAAGTTGTTGCTGAGCCTACTCGTGACCAGATGGACCAAGGTATTCGAGAAAGACTTATAATTGAGTTATATTCAAAATAATCTAAATTTTATTATTACTGCATGTTTCCAATAAACCAATTTGTGATTAAGAAGATTTCAGAGACTGATACTCAGGGAGTGTTCCATGTTGGACCCATGCCAACAGGATTTGGAAGTACTATCGGTACAACTTTCCGCCGCATTTTGTTGGCAGCTATTCCAGGTGCTGCAATTACAAGTGTACGAATTGAAGGTGTAGAGCATGAGTATACAACTGTAGCAGGCTTGCAGGACGACGTATTGAAAGTTGTTCTAGCTATGAAGAACATTGCAGTAGTTTCTCACTCTGATCAACCAGTAAACTTGAAACTCAGCATGAAAGGAAAGAAGGGTGGAGTAACAGAAGTTACAGCTGGTGATTTTGAGAAGAATCCTTTGGTAGAAATAATCAACCCTGACTACGTAATCACAACTTTGGCTGACGAGCATGCTGAGTTGAATGTAGAGGTGACTGTGGAAAAAGGAATCGGATACTCCCTTCCAAATGAAGAGGTAAGGCAAGAAATCGGTGCAATTCCTGTAGACGCGATCTACAACCCAGTGCGCAGTGTGACAGTTAATGTTTCAAACGCACGTGTTGGTCAACAAACCGATTTGGACCAACTAGAACTGACAATCGTTACCAACGGAACTGTTTCTCCAAGTGCTGCTATTTATGAAGCTGCTCAGATCTTGGTTGAGATGGGGAAGCACTTGTTGAGTACAGCTCAGGATAACTTGAGCAAACAGGCGGAGAAAGAGGTTGCGGAAGCGATATTGCCTATTGCGCCAGCGGCTGAGACTTCCAGCGCTTCCGCCCCAAAGTCTTTACGTATCGAAGATCTGAAGCTATCAACTCGCTTGGTAAACGCTTTAGTTAATTCCGGATATGAAGATCTAGCTGTAATGGAAGGTCTGACAGAAGAGGAATTGCGTAATATCAAAGGAATGGGAGAGAAAACATTCCAGGAACTACTTGATGTTTTGAAAACTAATAACATTAAACTTATCTAAATGTATACGACACGCGGAAAAGCAAAAATGGCCGGCAAGAAGCCATCTCATCGTAATGCAATCATTCGTTCTCAATTGATCGAGTTGATTCGCAATGAGAGGTTGAAGTCGACAGCTACAAAGACAAAGATCTTGAAGGCTGAATTCGACAAGGTGGTAAACATGGCCAAAAAGGGATCCCCTGCTAGTCGTCGTGAAGTTGAAGCTACTTTGCAATTTATGCCAGCTGTAGAAAAGCTTTATACTCATATTCTACCAAGGTTGGAAAAAGATAATTCGGGTTATACTATTTCTGCACGTACGTTGCCTCGCAAAGGCGACAACGCTACTCAGGTGATCGTTATGATCAAAGGTACTGAGGTGAAAGAAAAGAAATCACGAATTCAGGCCACATTGGAGAAGCAAGAGAAAGCTGAAGCTGCTGCGAAGCCTTTGACATCTAAGATCCGTAACGCAGTTAAGAGCGTTGGAGGAGCTGCCAAAGAAACAAAGGCAAAGAGTAGTGTTGTATCTGTAAGACGTAACTCTAAATAATATGTTCAAAACAAAAATAACAAAATCAAAAGAAGTCACACCTAAATGGTACTTAATTGATGCCAAAGGTAGACGTTTGGGAAAGATTGCGAGTATTGCTTCTCAATTGCTATTGGATAAAGCAAACCCTGTGATGCGTGACTACTTGATGCCTCAAGCTAAGGTGGTAATTATCAACGCATCTCAGATTGATCATACTGAGAAGAAAGCAATCAGCAAGTTGTACACAAACTACTCAGGTTTCCCAGGTGGATTAAAGATTTCCACTATGGGTGAGTTGATGGCAAAATTCCCAGAACGAGTGATTGAACATGCTATCTCTGGAATGCTTCCAAAGACAAAGCGTGGTAAACAAATTATGAGTGAGAACTTATATGTTTACCCTGCCGCAGAGCATGCACATTCAGGTCAACAAGCTGAGTTTATTTCAATTGACGTTAATGCTTACAAAATATGAACAAGTACACTTACGCTTTAGGAAGAAGAAAAACCGCTGTAGCAACAATGAGGCTTTATGCTGGGAAAGGTGTATCTACTGTTAATGGTAAGCCAATTGAAGAAGCTTATATCTCAGAATTTACGAGAGCTGACCTTATTGCACCTTTCAAAGTGGCAGATTTGGCTCCAGCTCAGTACTATTTCACAGCTAAGGTGCGTGGTGGCGGTACTTCTGCACAGGTAGAAGCTATTCGTTTTGCCCTCGCTCGCTGCATTGCTAATAGTCAAGAAGATCTACGAAAACCTTTAAAGGATGCTGGTTTGCTTACACGTGACCCACGTATGGTTGAGCGTAAGAAGACAGGTCGCCATAAGGCACGTAAATCTGAGCAGTACTCCAAGCGTTAGTATTTGCGCCTGCTGCCTAACTTCCATATAATAGGTACAACTGATACACTTGCCCATGGCCAAATCATTCAGAATTTTAATTCTACTATTGATTGCGGTAGTTTGCGCCGTATGGTCGCCATGGAACTATTGGAATTTCTCCATTACAAGGTTATTTGGAATTGAACCCCCTCCAGAGATCGGTGGACTGCAAGTTACTTCTCTAGCGGGGGAAGTGGAGGTGTTTGTGGATGGGATTTCCCAAGGTAAGGCAGTGGCAGAACAAGCACCACTTATTATTCCGGCAGTTGAGCCTGGGGAGAGACAGATAACTTTGAAGCGTGCTAGTACGGTGATCGGGGCATACTGGGAGTTCAATAGATTAGTGAAGTTTGAATCAGGTGTAGATGTAATCATTTCTTATGAGCTAGGCCCATCCCAAGACTTCTCTGAGGGACATGTGATATTTGCTACCAAATCGGCCGATAAATTTGAAGGTGTGAAATTAAATTTGGATTCTCCAGTTGCAGGGGCGGCTGTTTTTCTGGATGATGTAGAGATAGGGCAGACCCCCTTGAGGGCAAAATCGATCTCGATAGATAAGCAGCACACAATCAAGGTTGTAGCTGAAGGGTACGAAACCCAGGAGTTCAAGCTATTGCCCGAGGATCAGACAAACCGAGACAAGATTTCTGGCTTTGATTTGAACGTTACAGTAGACCTTTTTTTGCAGCCAATTACAGTTAGATGATCAACCAGTTTAAGCTTAAAGCTACAATTAAATATCCGACCTCTGTGATCGTAAACGGCCTAAGTAACTTAGGTATTGAGATTGCAGATTCTCTTTTGGCCCAAGGCGGGTACGTGATCTTAGTAGACGCCTACAATCAGGAAAACTTGTTGAAGCTTAATGACAAGTTTGGCAGCAGCAATTTGGTTAGTTTTGTCGATTACAGTGCAATTCCCCACCTACAGGAGGATATTCGTAGGTTGGATTATGTGTTCTATCTTTCTCATGTTGCAAACTTAGATCTCAATGCGGAAATATCCACCCAGAGTTTCTTAAAGTACTCAAACTATCTGGATACAATGCTGGATTTGGCGGTTAAGTTTGAAGCTAAGCTATTACTGACGACATCTATTCGAGCCCATCAAATGATGATGTCCAGGATGGATATCGATATGAATTTCGGTACAAATGTGCAGTCCAAGCATACGGTGTACACTGAGATGGAGGTACAGCGCTATGCTGAGAGTTTGTGTCTGGAGTATGCGACGAAAAAAGACTTGAACGTAAGGATTGTGAGGGTTGGAGAAATAATTGGAGAGGGCATGGATTTCTCTGCCAATACCGCTTTCACAAAAATGGTGCTACAAGCTGTCGCCGGCCAAGACCTCGTATTGCAAGGTGATGGGTTGGACACGGATTGGTTTGTGCACTTACTCGATGCAGCTTATGGCGTGATAAAAGCGCAGTTCTCGAAAGATACCGAATCAGAAGTTTTCTCTTTGGCATACGAGAATAACGTGACTCAGCTGTCGATGGCGTACAAGATTCAAGAATTGGAGGCAAATGCGAAAGAAATTGTTTTCAAAGATGAGGGGAATGGCTTACCACCTATTCGGTTGCACAAACCTGCACCTAACTTGGCTAAGATCGGTTGGAAACCAAGGATAGACTTTGAGAAAGCCATTGCAGAGTCTTTGTCAGCAGCGAAGCTGCATTTGCTAAAAAGTGAGGCAGATCACCCGGAGGGTGATCTGCCGGGCAGTAAATTAGTTGGAAAACTAAGGTCGTTCTTCTCTGTGGCAGATGCTACGCCTACGCCTGCAGAGATCGAAATGCTAAATTCTGGTCCAGTCTCTAGGCTGATTGCTGAACGCAAGCGCCAAGAACAGATGCGGGGAGAATCGATGGACAAAGCAGATCAAATAATCCGCGGTCGCTGGCGCGACCGCCAGCGTACACCTATGCAGAAATTATCTGCTTGGATATGGCGGAACTTTTTAGATGTCAGAACCAACTTTGGTTTTTTGAGGCAAATGACCCCAGCCCAGTTCTTTGGATACTTGGTTATTGGCGTAGTTTTTGTAGCTGTGTATTTTGCGATAGTTTCTCCATTGATTGTATTTGTACGCAATGTGGTAGTGGTAGCAACAGCGATTACCACACTTCAAGCTGGGCTAGAGAGTTCAAACTATCAGCAGGTATATGCTAGTTCAACCCAATTGACCAATGCACTCAAGGAAAATGTGACATTGGCTTCGAGATTCCAGGGCGGGGCTAGTATTTTGGGGGCAGATAAGTTTTTAAGTTCTGCTGAGGCCACGATGCAGAGTCTTGGCAAAGTTGCCGAAGGAGTGCAAAATATTTCTTATGCTGCTCAACCACTTGATGAATACCTAACCACCTACAAAGACAACACGCGATTTAGGTTGAATAATGAAACATACTTGTCTGTAACCGAAGCAGGCACAGATTACTCTCCGATACTCGGTGAACTGACTGCCCGGAGTGCATTTGTAGATGTGGGGGCAACCAAGATCGCGCAGGGAATAGAGGAACTAAAGATGCAAGACTATGGTTTGTGGCCACAATTTGTTTCCGAGCAGCTGGGAGGTCTGGTGGACAAGTTTGATAGTTTCCAACAGATCTCTGGTATTAAAGACTTAGTCCTTTACGGGCCAGATCTGTTCGGCGTGAATGCCCCGCGGAGTTATCTTGTCGTTTTGATTGATAATTCACGCCCCATGCCTGTGGGAGGTGAGTTATCTGCTTACATGATGCTGACTCTGCAAAATGGCGCGATTGCTGATTTGAGGCTCCAAAGCATCGATACGTTCTCGCCAGACCTAACTAAATTGAGCGACTCGGTACTAAAAGAAATAAATCTCAACTCATTCCAAGCAAAGAACAAGAACAATGTCACGGTACGAGATCTGGCATTTATTTCTAACTACGAGCTATTTGGAGATACTGTGGCTCAGCTTTGGGAAGAGTCGCTGAGTAGAACAGTTGATGGGGTTGTGGTCGTAAACTACAACTTCCTGTCGCAGCTATTAAACATTAAAGGAAACGTTACCGTAGATGGGCAGGTGTTTACTCAGGAGACTTTCCTGACTGCGTTGGCTTCTTTGCAGACGAGTACGCCTACAAATCAGAGGCGAAATGATATTGTGTCTCAGGTTTGGGCAGGGTTGTGGGAGCGAATATTTGATGAGTACAAAGTAACCCTGCCCAAGTTGCTAACTGAAGCGGCGGCGGCGGCGCGGCGGAAGGATCTGGTAGTCGCTCAGCTTTCAGTAGCCTATTCCCGCGCTGCCGCCGAGTACGGCTTGTTGGACAATGATTTGACGGATGTCGATGTACCGCTGACCACTAGTTTTGTCACAGATGCCAAGCAGATATCCCCATCTCGCTACCCTGCAGTGAACCAGGCGATCAAGTACACGATAAATCCTGACTTGTCAGCGACAGTTATTCAAACGGTAAAGTTCCCTGCTGTGCCTGGTGTCGATTTTGTAGTCTTCTGTACAAACTTAGCCTCCAAAGATCTGAAGATTGAAGGCATAGACAGCACAAAGGTGCGAAATACTAAGTCTTCTAGCCGTAATTGTATGTCCGTAGATGTAATTTCGGAGACAGAATTGACCTTTAGCTTTACAACGCTACCGATTGAAAGTTTGCAAAATAGGGAGTATAATTTAGAGTTTGGTGTTTCTAAGAATAGTGGAAGTGAGGTAATCTCAGACTTTGAAGTGACGATTAACCCCGCTTTGTCGTTAGTTAAATCATTGCCCCAAGTTCCAAGTATAGATAACAAGATCGCGTTTACACAAACTTTGGTGAGCGATCAGAGAATTACATTAACTTTAAAATAAAATAAATGTCTAAGAATTCAAAATCAAACAAGAGCGCAAACTCCGATAAAGATGTATTGATTGTGTCGCAGCAGGGGTACAATGAGATGACGGAGGAGCTGGACTACCGTATAAAGGTATTAAGGCCTCAAATTGCGGATGAAATCAAGCAAGCTCGTGACTTAGGAGATTTGTCAGAAAATCACCCATACACTCAAGCAATGCAAAAGAAAGAAATGAACGATGCACGCATCGATGAGCTAGAGTACTTGATCAGTATTGCTCAGATCTCAAGCGCCTCTGATGCCGATGATGTGGTGACAATTGGACATACCGTCGAAATTCAAAAAGTCGGAGGTGAGAAAAAGTCAGTTGTTCTGGTTGGAAAGTCCGAAACTCAGCAAGCAAACCCTGCAGAAGGAAAAGTATCCATCGATTCACCTTTGGGAAAGGCTATTAACATGGCTAAGGTAGGCGATACAGTAGTTGTTTCTTTACCAAAAGGAGAAGCTAAGTACAAAATTCTGCGAATAGCTGCCTAACTCGGGCACTCTTCTGTATAATGGATCGGTATGGATCAACATCCGATTCCTAAAAACGTTCTCACTGTAGAATTTAAATTGTTCGGAGCCTTATCAGTAAGGCAATTTATGCGTGTACTGATCGGTGGGCTAATAGCTTTGGGTCTGTACGTTCTACCACTTCATCCGCTGATAAAGTTTCCAGGCATAATTATTTCAATTGCTGTTGGTGTTGGCTCGGCTTTGGTCCCAGGCTTTGATGTACGACTTTTTGCTTTACTAAAAGCTGTATTTGTTTCTCCTCGATACGTGTGGCGTAAACAGGTAAGGGTGCCGGAAGTGCTTAACGACGTGGCAATAAATTCAAAGACAGTGGTAGAAAAGGCAGAAAAAGCCAAAACAGAGGAACAAGAAAATGACTTAACAATTGACCAGATTTTAGTGGCTCGTTCCCAAGTGTTACCTTTGGTCGAGCAGCAAAAGCAGCAAGGGGAGGCGGCTGGGCCTGCAATCCAAGCAATTGCTTCAATAACACGTCCCCAGCCGCCGCAGCCGAAAGACCTCAACTCTGGGCAAGTGAAAGATGAAAGCGAGGAAGATAGGTTTAGTCGTGCTTACGAGGAAGAATTCGGCCTGAAGACCATGGAGGCCAGTTTACAGGCCAGAAATGCAAATCAATCATCTCCGGTATCCCAGGTGACTGGCCTGGCCGGAAACTTCTCCCAGAAACAAAGTATTGCTATTGGTCCAAACATGCAGGCTGCGTTGCGTCCGCTGAATAATACTAATGTGCGTCCACCAACGCAGCCATTAATCCCTCCCAAGTCTACTGCACAAAATAACGTACCCAATTTGCTGCAAAACTATCGAGAAGAGCTTACTCTGTTGCAATCTCAGCTGCAACAGTTGAACAAGAATGGAGGGGATGATGCACGGAAACAGCAAATATTAGACCGTATAAACGAAATTTATGCTACTCTAAAGCCGGCAGCTCCTTCAACTCAGCCGGTTAAGTTACCAACCAGTGAGCTGCCGGAGATTCCAAAGCGACTTGTCTATGGAGTTGTAGTAGATAAGAAGGATGCGCCAATCCAAGGCGCGACTATTTCTATCTTAAATAGCGAAGGGAAAGTATTGATTGACAAGCTCTTGACCAAGGCTGATGGGACATTTTCTGTGGAGGCCCCACTAACTACAGGCGAGTACGTCGTAAGAATTACACATAGTACTTTCAAGTTCTATGATTTCAAGATTATAATTAACAACCAGCAACTGCCCGGCTACAGATTCCGTCCCCGGTAAGGTGCACTCAATAAATTATGGGAGTGTTTGACCCAAAACAAATAAGTACGCAGGATCACTTGGATATCGAGGATATTCGAGATAACTTGGTGGTGCTGAAGAATGGTAAAGTTTCGCTGGTGATCGAGACTACGTCTCTTAACTTCGACTTATTATCCGGAATTGAGCAAGACACCAGCATTGGAACCTTTGCAGGTTTACTGAATTCATTGAACTTTCCAATTCAAATTGTCATTCGCACCCAACGCACAGACATCAGTAAGTACTTAACCCTTTTGGATCAATACAAGCAAACAGTACTGGCAAATCAGCCTTTGACTCAGCAAATTTCAATTTATCAGGAGTTTATAAACGCGTTGACAGCAAATACTCAGATTTTGAATAAGCGTTTCTATGCGGTTATTCCGAGTCTTACTACCACAGCTGTCAAAACACCGTTCTTAAAACAGTTACTAGGACAGCGAGAGCAAATTATAAATATTCAACAGGTTATCGAAAAAGCAAAGGTAGAGTTGTTTCCCAAACGAGATCATATGATCAAGCAGTTTGCAAATATGGGCTTGGCAGCCAAACAACTAACAAATGAAGATTTGATCAAGCTATACTATTCGGTATATGAACCGGATAGAACTGGTGTGGAGATGCTTAACTTAAGAGAAGATAGTATCAGTGGGGCGGTGGTGGGAGGTGCAGATGTACAGCCTGAGACTGCCCAAACACCACCGCCCCAGGCGCAAAAATAATATGGGACTTATAAACACAATACTTGGTGTAAAACCAAAACAAAATCAGTCAACGAATGCTAAAGGTCAGGTAGATCCTTTGGCTAACAAAGCGATCAGAGAGTTTGCGCAAGGCCTGATAGACGTAAAGGATATTATTGCTCCTTCGGCCATTGAGGTGAACTTCAAGCATATTTTGATAGGAAGTAAGTTTTTTAGGTCCTACTTTGTGATTGATTATCCGAATACTGCCTTCCCCAACTGGTTATCACCGTTGATCACATTTGAGTATCCAGTAGATATTAGTACGTTCTACTATCCGAAGGAGACGGTTGAAATATTGG
Organism: Candidatus Doudnabacteria bacterium; assembly: GCA_016788825.1. GTDB lineage: Bacteria > Patescibacteriota > Dojkabacteria > J137 > JAEUSD01 > JAEUSD01. Next base: position 32,014 of record JAEUSD010000006.1, read on the forward strand.
AGCGACTTAAGCACAAGATCGCTGAAATGAAGGCTACGCTTTATTTGCAGGCGGAATCTGGTAAACCACCAGACCCTGTATTGAAGGTTAAGTTGCGTGATGCTGAGACTCTTCAGGATCAATTGGCCTCGGGCAGCGAGCGGTTTTTTCAGTACGGCATGTATCTAACCATTCATTCAGATACGTTGGATGAACTTGAAAAAATCGCCAAAAACTTAGAGTCTACAATGGCCTCAATCGGCGTGATAATAAAAGTAGCAACATTGCAACAAGAAGAGTGTTTCCAAACCACATTGCCCTACGGTTGGGACAAGATCAACCAAACGAGAAACTTGGATACAACCTCGATTGCAACCACTTTCCCTTTTGTGTCAGCTGATTTGACGATGGAAAAGGGGGTGCTTTATGGTGTGAACTTGCATAACCGCTCATTAGTCATTTTTGACAGATTCTCATTGCCCAATGCAAATGCCGTTATCTTTGCAACTTCTGGAGCAGGTAAATCTTTCACGATCAAATTGGAAGCGGTGCGTAGTTTGATGTTGGGGGTAGAGATAATCATTATCGATCCGGAGCGAGAGTTTGAAAAGCTTTGCGAAGCGATCGGGGGAGAGTATATTTCATTCTCTCAGGATGGTGCACAGAAATTGAATCCGTTTGAATTATCTGGTCTATTTGCGAAAGATGAGGATGAGTTGAGGTTCAAGATCCTGACACTGTCAGGCTTGATCCGGATGATGATGGGGGGGACATTAAGTGCTGAAGAAGGGGCTATCTTGGATAGAGCTTTAATTTTGACTTATAAAGAGAAGGGGATTACGCCCGATCCAGCTACGCACTCTCGCAAGCCGCCTCTGCTTGAAGATTTGTACAAAGTCTTGAATTCGATGGCGGAAGAGGAGGCGCATTCAATGGCTATGCGGCTCGAGAAATATGTACGGGGAAGTGCATCTGGTGTCTTTGATCAGCATTCAAACGTGGATTTAAAGAATACGTTTACTGTGTTTAATATCCGTGATTTGGTCGAGGATCTGCGTCCGATGGCTATGTATGTGATGTTGGATTATATCTGGACGCGGGTGAAGAAAGATAAACGCAAGCGGTTGTTGATTATTGATGAGGCCTGGTTGATGATGCAATACCCTGACGCAGCACGTTTCGTATATTCGATTGCCAAGCGTGCACGTAAGTATGCCTTGGGGTTGACTGTAATTAGTCAGGATGTGAGTGATTTCTTGGACTCGGAGTACGGTAAGGCTGTTGTCAGCAACGCAGCTATGCAGGTGTTGTTAAAACAATCACCTACGGTGATTGATAAGCTACAACAAGTTTTCTACCTTACAGAGGGTGAAAAACAATTCTTGTTGTCCGCAGGTGTTGGTGAAGGTATCTTCTTCGCAGGCGCAAACCATGTAGCAATTCAAATCTTGGCTTCTGAAGTAGAGTACAATCTCATTACGACCAACCCGAACGATACGCTGAAAGCGCAACCACAGGCGGCGGGCGGCACTCAAGCCCCTGCACCTAGTGTTCCCTCTCAGCCGCCCGCCGAGGGAAATTCAGATAAACTGGATATAACTAGCCAATCGATGTAAAATTCGCCGTGGAAATAATTAGCATAAATTCAACCACTCTAACGATTATAGTAATTGCCAACATATTCGTATTTGGCACGTTGATTATGCTGGTCCTTAGGCAGCGTAATCATATCCAGCAGCTAGAAGATGATCTCAAGCCTAGATATGGCTTTCTAGGGAAACCCTTATTTACTTCACTGGCCGTAGCTTTGATGCTCGGAAGTTTCGGACTCACCTACCTAATTAAGCAAAACAGCCCAGATGTAAGTGTTACGGAGGAGAAGCGAGTGGAGATCACGATTGATTACGAAGTAGTGGCAGATCTTGGGGTAAAGAAAGATGTTAAGTTTAAGGTTATTCCAAAAGTAGATGGTAAAGAATGGGCTGACGACCAGACAGCACTTTTTGATGCCTACTGGAGTTTCTCGGGCCCAGAGGTTTTCTCAGAGTTCGAGTCAAAGCTGAACGAAAAAGATCCGGGTGGCTTTCGTCGCGTACTCGCCGAAGGGGATTACCGAATCCGCATAGACATAGTCTACCTGGGGAAAACCTGGAGCAAAGAATTCAATCTCAACTTCTAATTCTTCTTCTTTTTATCCCTCACGTAAGCAAGAAGAACGATCAGTACAATAAGGATGATCAGTCCGAACGGGATCAACATCAAATTTATGCTTAATGATCTTGCTTCTTCTAAGCTTTGGCCTTCTTCGCTTGACTCTATTGTTGCCGGACTAGATTCTGTATACAAAGGCAAATCTGAGGCTGTCGATTCTGAGCTTGAAACAGATTCGCTTATAGTAATGACTGGCGCTGAAGCAACCGGTGGAACTGGTGTTGGAGCTGGATTTATTACTACTGGTGGTGGTGCAGGAGGAGCAACAATATTAACTATAATCTCTGGTCCAACTGGGGCATCATTATCCCCATGATTACAACCTGCAACCACCCTTAAAAAACTAGCGTTTGTTTTAGGGTTGATTTGTAGCGTAACTGAGAAGACGATCTGTTGCCCCGAGTTCAGAATCCACCATTTAGAGTTAGGGTTTGAGTTCTTATAAATATCATAATTACCTCCTCCAAAATATTCAATCACGACCGCTAAGCTATTTCCGGTTACACCCATTATTTTATTAGGTTCAGGATCTTGACTACCCCCTAGACTAAACCATCCATAGGCCTGGGTTAAGGTTCCGCTACTAATGTTGGTACATGAGAAACTGTAGCTAAATTGCTGTCCAGGAGAAAGCGTTGCCGGTGGATAGGTAATGAAATCAGCCCTTAAAAGGTCTCCTCCCCCAGCACTTGCTTTAGAAGGTAAAATGGCTGATAAAGCGGAGATGACTATTACCGTAGATAAAACTATTTTCCATTTAAACATTTTAATTGCCTAGTAAAGAAATAAAACTTGTTGCCGCGATACCGGCTGTTTCGGCTTTTAGAACGGTATTTCCCATACTTACGAAGGGGAAGCCTAGCTCCTTTGCTTTGAGGTGCTCTGCGGGTGAAAACCCGCCCTCAGGCCCGATCAAAAGAGCTACACGCTTAGCGTCTTTAATCTTCTCTTGCATCTGATGCAGGGGGGTGACTGGGGAAATCTTGGTGACAACTTCACGTGGAGTAGTGAAAAACAAGATCAAGTCGAACTCAGAAACTAATCCTTGGGTCTCAATCGCATTGAAATCTATTGGTAAGTAAACCTCGGGTATTGTATCTCGTTCGGACTGTTTGCATGCTTCCAGCACAATTTTTTCCCAGCGTTCCATCTTGGATTCGACCCGCTCAAGTTTAATTTGAGAAAATTCCGTTTGTAAGGGGACTATGTTATCGATGCCTAACTCTGTGGCTTTTTGTAATACGAGCTCGAAGTTGTGGGCACGGATCAGGGACTGAAAAAGAGTGATCTCTTTTTCACTATCGTCTGTAGATTCGATACGATCTTCAACTTCTACTAGGACATTGTCCTTGGTGACCATGGTCAGCCGAGCACGGTATTTGCGCTCCCCATTGAACAGAATTATCCTGTCGTTGGGTTCCATGCGCAAAGACTTACGAATATGTTCGGCTTCGTTCTCGTCGAGTTTCACACTGCTACCTTCAGTAAGGTTTTTGCGTGAAGTAAAAAATTGTCGTAAGTAGGCCATATTATTTGTTTTGCTCTGCACGCTCGATCAAGCGTTTGATTGTGTCTTTAAACGGTTGATAATCAGTGCCTGTCGCGGTACTTTTAGCAAAGTCTCTTGCGGGAATGGATTTATCGAACAGAAAAACTGTAGGTGTGCCAGTTACGCCTAGTTGGTTACCCTCTGCTATGTGTTGTTCGACCACTTGCTTGACCTCGTCACTTTGGATATCGGTTGCAAATTGAGTCATGTCCAAACCAATTGTCTGCGCTACTGCCTCAGGGGTAAGTGCTGAAATATCTGCTGTCCCTTCGCGTACTGCATTGAATACTTCAAAAACTTCTGTATGGTACTCTAAGAATTTTCCTTGTTTTTCAGCTGCGATAGCTCCGTAAGCAAGTAAATCGCTCTCTGTAGTTAGGAATGGGTATTGACGGTAAGTAACTGCGACCTTATCACCATATGTCGCTTTCAACTCTTCGATCACAGGGTAAAAATCGGCACAGTGTGGGCAGCGGTAGTCAAAGAATTCCTTTATCTCAATAGGTAATTTGATATCTGCTAGCCGTTGGTTGTTGCTCCACATTGTGAAGCCGATGATGGCAACTGCCCCGACGACGAGTAGTCCCATAATTATTAAACTAGTTGGAATTTTACGCATGGTATATTTAAGACTAAAATAGAAACGGTTAATTTTAACGGATGATCGCCACTTTGGGAATTATTACAGCTGTAATATTGATAGTTTTCCAGCTTTTATGGGGTTTTGTCGCGTATTGGCGCTCTCGCAACCTTGCCGGGCGTTACAACGCTAAGCTGATTGCTGGCGGGACCCTGATCGATTTATTGGAGACATATATAACTGTATTTGAACCTATTAATGTCCGTGTTGATGCTCCGATCAGGGTCCCGGCGTTGTTTCGATACGACATTCTGCTGGTAAACAAAACTTATGCACGCACTTCCAACTTGTATTCTGCGTTTGTAGTTGTATGGCAAGTCTTGTTGGGAAAAGAGCATAACAAATACCTGAGACAGTATAAGGTCAGTCAGAATCTATTATGGTTGCTTGAAGTTGCCTTGTTCGTTCTGGCTGTCTTATTTGATCCAGCTTGGTTGATTCTATGTATTCCTTTGGGTGTGGGGTTAATTGCTCATTCAATCTTTCTGTACATCATATATGGCGAACTTGTACTCGAAGTGTTGGACACGCTTTATGTGCTGGGTGAGTTCGCACCCCAGGAACGGGCGTATTTGCGTGAACTAGGGGGATTGATTCGAGAAGAAGTATTTAAGTATCCTGCAACTCTGCTTGTGAGTGCCGTGCAATTCATATTGCCAATCAGGGGGTCTATTCCATAAGCCGGATTCTGTTTTAGGCAATCATTTATCTAATGCTCCCGTCTTACGGGATTGCTCTAGGTAGGGGTTACCAGTCCCTGACAAATTACTCTGCCAGGCGGTGGTCTCTTACACCACCGTTTCAGCTTTTCTCCCGACAAGTCGAGAGTAGTTTTTTTCTGTTGCCCTTTTCTCCCTGAGATCACTCCCAGCCGCTCTTCACGACTCAAGGTCGGATTAACGGTACCTATCCCGTTATGGTCACTTACTTCGAAAATAAGTACCCACATACGGGACCGAAATAGAGTCCAGACTTTCCTCCCTCCCCAGATGCTGGTGAGAGCGATTACCTGGAATAGACCTGTAGTATTATAGCATTTATTCGTGATTATATTGATGGTACAATTGACTATGGTAGCAATGCAAAATCCGCCAGTAGCCGCGTCTTCAAGCCCAGTAAGTAGAGTGATAGAGTTACATCCGGATACTTCGATGACAAACTTAGAGTTTCTGCAACAGTTAGAACCTAAGTTGGCCGAGTTCAATAGAAGGCTTCAGGGTTTGACGGAGGATGTTTACAGGACACTCTCTTACAGTCCAGATTTCCGTACTGGTGGGAATGGATGCCCCGAAATGAGCGAGTCCCTGTTCGACAACATCTTGGATAGGGTGGTATCTACAATAACAGCAGAAACTAGCACCTGGCCTGCAAGTATTTTCCCTGCGAATGGTAAAGAAAGAATTATAAAACAACTAGTTTCTGATCTAGTATACGAGATGGGTTCTCGTTTCAAGCCATTTCTCGTAGGAGAAAAAACTCCATTCACATTGGGTAGTGATGGTAAGAAAAAACTTACCCCAGAAATGAAATCGGTTCATCAAAGTGCCTATGTATTAGCTCAGGGCTCAATTGAGAGGTTTCTCAGGGTACTGGGGTTTGAGGGATTAACCCACGAACAGCTGAATGAGCTGGGGATGCAGCTAGAAGAGGACGCTGCTCGAGAGAGCGTAGAAGTTGTGGTAAATATCTTGAAAACATATAAACAGATCGCTAATGGCTTGCAAGTTGAAGATATACTGGATGTTCTTAAGAATGAAGAGAATTATCAGTTAGTCAGGTTACTTATGAAGCGGCTGGTTCAAATAAAGTATCCCTCGGGCCAGCATGAGTGGCAGCTAGACTGCTTAGAAAAATTCATACCTGAAAATATAAAAGATTTTCAGGCATGGAAAGACAAAAAAGAGGATCCCCTTGACGATCTCTTTAGTGAGTTTGCCGCAAGATTGGCAAATCTCACTTGGAAGTCACAGCAGATATTTAGGGCTATTATTGAGGGTGCAGATTGGCGAGTAAAAGTAGAAAAGCCAGTCATGGACACAGAGCAGGATTACAGCTCTAGGAATGGATTGATATTGACTACGGCAAAACATATCGATGGTTTTATCGATTCCTTACTCTCCCAGGTAAGTTTTAAAACCAGTCTAGCTGAAGAGAAATTGCGGCTGATTTTGAAAATACTTGCTACAGCACTAGATATACACAAAGATCTTTCGGGATTAATATTTTCAGAACCTGTTGAGCATAACGTGATCTTTGAAGTCACTATGCTAATAAATAATGACATTGTTTCTAAAATCAGAGGACAGGCCGCAGTTGAAAATATTGACTATTGGGTAGAGATTCTCGAAAAAGCGCTGAATAAATATGCCCAGGAGGCCAAGATCGATTATGCGACTTTGAGAGAAACTTTGCAGCAAAATAAGATTACTATATTGGAGACTTTGCTGCACAGCGGTTCAAACGGAGCTATGCCTGACGAGGCAATCAATGTTTTGAAGGTGTCTTTGGAAAATATACTGGGACGTGTGTAGTTCTTACTTCAATAGCGCCTCAACCGTAGGCATCTTTTCTCCTGCAAGGAAGGCTAGCATGGCTCCACCACCTGTAGATACGTGGGCGAAGTTTTTCATGTTGATTTTCAGCCGATTCATGGCAGTGATAGTATCACCTCCACCAGCTACTTTGTATGTGTCGTGAGGTGCTGATAGTCCGATGTATTCTCCTACAGCTTCTGTTCCACGACTGAAGTTTGCCCATTCAAATACACCCATGGGGCCATTCCAAAGGATGGCTTTGGCCGATTTGATGATTTCCATATACTGAGCCAGGGTTCTTTCGCCAATATCTAGCCCGATCAATCCCTTTGGAATGGCCGCACTAGAAACCTCTTCAGGTTTGGTACTTTCGACAAATTCTTTTCCTGCGATATGGTCAATAGGTAGCATAACGTCACAGTTGTGTTTTTTTGCTAACTCAAGGATCTTTTTGGCTGTTTCGATCTTGTCGTCTTCGACCTTAGAATCACCAACATTTACCCCTTGTGCCTTCAGAAAGGTATAGGCCATCGCCCCACCAATTAAGACATGGTCTGCCTGCGTGACAAGTTTCAACAAAACATCGATCTTAGTATCAAGCTTGGCTCCTCCAATTACAGCAACATATGGATGAGGAATATTTTCTATCAACGCAGATAATCTCTCAATCTCAAAACCAAACTGGATCCCTGCAAATCGCTCTTCGAAAGCGAGGGCCAACTCGTAAGTAGATGCATGTTTTCGGTAAGTAGCAAACGCATCATTCACGTAGGCATGACCCAGACTTGCTAATTCCTCCACAAATTGTTTACGTATTTTTGCATCTTCATTTTCTTCTTCTGGATGAAATCGCACATTTTCCAGCATTAGAATCTCTCCGTCTTCCATATAACGAATGGAATTACGAGAACTTGGAATATGTGCAAACTTTATATGTGTGTTGAGAAGCTTTCCCAACTCAAAGCGAACAGGCAGGAGGGACATATCATCTTGGTATTTGCCCTCTGGTCGACCACGGTGCCCGATGATGACAACACGTGCCTTCTTGGATACCAGATCCTTAATTGTGGGTAAAAGTTTAACCAAGCGGTAGTTTTCGAGAACTTGTTCTCCTTGTACGGGAACATCTAGATCCGCCCTCAACAACACAGTCTTTCCAGCCACATCGCCTATTTCAGATAGTTTTCTCAAATTCAGCATAGCTGAATTATACCACGAACTATATACCCGTGTCCCCTGTAACGCAGTGTATGAAAGGCTTATTAGAAAGATGTTACAATTTATTGTATTAACTGTAAGCAGATCGGCCTGGCAGAGGTTAAGATTTTTTAGTTTGCTACACTCATAGCGATCTCTAACAAACGGTTGGAGTAACCCCACTCATTGTCATACCAGGCAAGCACTTTTACCAGGTCTCCATCGATAACTTTTGTAAGTGGGAGATCTACGATTGCTGAGGCAGTTTTGCCAATGATGTCGCTAGAGACAATAGGGCCGGTGCTAATTTCGATAATTCCACGATACTCATCGGTTTGGGAAGCTTCGACAAGTGCTTGATTAATTTCTTCTACGGTTACTGCTCGACTCACCAAGAAGGTGAAGTCTGTGATAGATCCACAGATTGTGGGTACACGGATGGCCATTCCATCAAATTTCCCTTTCAATTGAGGAATGGCCTCAGTTGTTGAGATCGCGGCTCCAGTAGTGGTGGGGACGATGTTCATCATGGCTGAACGGCCGCGGCGATAGTCATCATGGAGACCGTCAACTAGCACTTGATCTGCTGTCACAGAATGGATAGTTGTCATCCCAGCCTTGAGGATTCCAAACTTCTGATTCAGAACACGGGTGATAGGTGATACACAATTTGTTGTACACGAACCGTTGGAGATAACTCCTTCTCCCTTGTATTCACCTAAGTTAACACCTACAAGGTAAGTAGGGGCTGCCTCTGCACCTTTGGAGGGTGCTGAAATGATTACTTTCTTGGCACCGGCAGTCATGTGCGCTTCTGCTGCCTTATCTTTTGTAAAGATTCCGGTACATTCCAACACAACATCAATATTCATCTCGGCCCATGGCAAGGTGCTGGGATCTTTGACTGCCAAAACTTTTGTGCGGTGGCCGTCGACGATAATAAAACTCTCGTGAGCAGCGATCTCTTCTTTGCTTACATCCAAGCCTTTCTCACTCTCGGCGTCAAAAGTTTGGCCCGCCATCTCGACACTAATTTGCTTGTCGTACTTTCCATAAACGGTATCGTACTTAAGCAAGTGTGCCAGTTCATCTGCGCGCGTTAGGTCGTTCACAGCTACGACTTCAATTCCCTTCTCGCGCGCAATCTTATAAGCTTGTCTTCCAATTCGGCCAAAGCCGTTTATTGCCATTCGCATAGTAAAACGCTAAAAAATATTGATCCATGTCCAGCTTAGTTGAATGCTTCGTATTTGACAAGGTTGTACACTTAAAATCCGTTTTGGTGTAGAATAGGCTATGTTTAGCAAATTATTCTACTTACTTCTGCGGACTATCTTGCTTCCCTGGGGAACTATTTGGCTAATTACGAATTCTTCCGATATTAGCGACCAGGTAATATTTATTGCTGTCGCTGTCGCCTATAGTGTTCTGACTGTGTTTATGGTCCTATGGCATGCGTTGAAGATAATCCCCAATCTTGCACTTATTCGACTGGGGAAGAGCGCCTACCTATTACTTGAGGTTGTAATTGAAATTCTCAGCATAGTGGCTTTGTGGATTGGTTACGTAATCACATTTGCAAAATAGACATCCAATAAGTATGCGGACATTTCTAGATGCCCTCACTCACTTCCCTGGTTACTTAATATGGAGAACTGTGCAGTTCTGGCGATTTGGGGCGGCGTTGTTCGATATATTGAATGTTTTTGCCAACGCCGCCAAGAAGGCCATTGTGAGCAGAATGTTCTGGGGAAGAGGTAACTGGTACAAGAATTCTTTTCACGTTCTGATCACTTTCCTGACGATCTTTGCTTTATTTACAGGGTTGATCAGTCAGTTGAAGATTAATTCAGATACTCAAGCATTGCAAGTGACTTATGGCCAGGGGGCCACAGACGATATACTTCAACAAGGGGCGGGTATTCAGACCGTGCTTCCTTTGGACGCAAATCTCCCCGCCCTCCGTATCAGCATCTACCGCGTGCAGCCAGGAGATACCTTGGAATCTGTGGCTTTGAAGTTTGGGATATCGGTAGACACTGTGCGATGGGCAAACTTAAACAGAGTAAGTCCATTTTCTAGTTATTTAGAGGTGGGTTGGGAATTGAAGATCCCAGAGATCAACGGTGTGCTCTATCGGGTACGCCAAGGGCAGTCTGTAGATGATGTTGCAGCAATTACTGGTGGCAGCCGGTTTGATATTGTAGAGATAAATCAGCTTGTTCCACCTGACTACGCTTTGGTTGCTGGCCAAGAAGTTTTTGTTCCACAAGGTAGTTTGGCAGAGAGTGAAGTGGTGATCGCTGGAATTCCTCAAGGAGTGTTTGCAAATCCTCTTTCCAACCCTGCTTGTGCTGGATATCGCTTAGAACGTGGGTATACGGGGTATCACAATGGATTAGATCTTTCTCGTTACCCGGGCTGTCCGATTCGGGCAATCGCTGCGGGGAGGGTGACGCATGTGGGATGTACTTTGGGAGGACCAGGTTGTTATATTAAGATAGATCACGGGGGAGGAATTGAGAGTCATTACTACCACGGCTCAGGGGAGTTTTGGGTGAAGAATGGGGACAGGGTGCAGCAGGGGCAAGATATTATGATGATGGGGACGACTGGGAATAGTACTGGGGTTCATTTGCATTTAAGTCTTTTCAAAAATAATATATCGGTGAATCCGGGGCTTTTTGTCCCGTATTAATCGACTGATTTGACAAAAGTCTTTATTCTCTTTAGCATGTAGATATATCAGTGTACTTTCATGCCAACAGACAATACGGGTAAAACCCAGAGTTCTAAAATTATTCCATTAGACGGCAAAAACTCAGTTGCCGATGTTTCGAAGAAGGCTGGGAAAAAGATTCTCGTTGTTGAAGACGAACCAGATGCACGTACGATGTTTACGGATCTGTTGTCTTTTGAAGGATACGACGTTTCAAGTGCTGTGGATGGTGTCGATGCGTTGGCAAAGGCCTCTGCTGAGAAGTATGATTTGATCTTGCTGGATATTGTGATGCCAAATAAAGATGGACTGGAAGTGTTGGAAGACTTGAGGGCAAACACTGCTCAGTATGGTAGTCCTGTGATCCTGATGTTGACCAATATCAGTGGAGATGCCGCAGTGGAAAAGGCTAAAGAACTTGGCGCAAAAGACTTTCTGCTAAAGGTGGGGACAGAGCCAGATGCATTGATCGCTTTGGTAGATAAATACATCTCTGGAAATGCTGATGCGGATGCTGTCCCAGCAGCTAAACCAGAGCAAGATGCTTTGCCAAAGGCTGCTTAGGCTTGTTTTTAAATCAAGTGCGGGGTAAACTACTCTCATGAAGACTCTATACGTAAAGGATATTAAGCCCGGTGGCGGAGTTGTCACGGGGGAGACTTTTGCCTTGGCAGACATTCGTCCAGGGACGGACAAGAATAATCGCACATACTACGATGTCTCTCTTAGTGATAAGACCGGTTCTATCAAAGGTAAGATTTGGGCAGATAGTATCCAGTTTGTGGACAAGACAGCATTCAAAGTGGGTAATGTTGTGATGATTGATGCCAGAATAGATCAGTATAAGGGGCAACCGCAGCTTTCGGTCACAGCTTTGAAGGGGGTGAGTGAGGAGTTGTTAGATGAGTATTTGCAGTCCAGTCAGTTTGATGCGGATAAGATGTGGGATGAGTTGCTGTCGATTGTAGAGAGTATTTCGGATGAGGGTATCAGGGCTTTGTTGCAGAATATTTTGAATGATGAAGTTTTGGCAAAGAAATTGAAGTATTGGCCAGCGGCGGTCTCTGTGCATCACGATTTTCGTTCGGGTTTGCTTCAGCATTTGTTGGAAATGTATGTAGTTGCGGAGGGGATGGAGCGTTTCTACCCCGAGGCAAATTTTGATATTGTGAAGGCGGGTATTTTCTTGCACGATATTGGTAAACTAGAAGAGCTGGATTCGCAGGGGGTGAATATCGTTTATACAAAGAAAGGTTCCCTCTTGGGACATATGGCGATTGGATTAGAGATAATTACTGCTCACCTTCCTGAAAACTTCCCGATAAATACGCTTTTACACCTTCAACATATAGTCCTATCTCATCACGGCGAACTGCAGTATGGTAGTCCGGTGCTTCCAGCGACTGTTGAAGCACTTATCGTACACAATATCGATAATGTCTCCGCGGACGCTCGCAAAGCAGCGCAAGCAATCTCTGAATCGGTCGACGAAGAGGGGATGACCAGCTACAACAAGTGGCTATCTACTAGGTTTTGGAACGGAGTTTAGTTAGCTTTCGGAGTATATCTCTTTGTTGGTTAGGCTTCCAGGTTATCGTCTGGAGAAATAATTTCCACACCGATTTGGTCCGCGGACACACTCACCACTTTTAATAGTTGTATCTCTGTATCTTCGTTCAGTCTGAGCGCAATTATGGTTCCCTCTGAGACTTGATCATGTTCAAAAGTGTAAGTATGCCCCCCGAGTCTAATATTGAGAGTTATTCCGCACGAATCCTTGTTTCTTTTTAGTTTTGCAGTGATGCCAAATGTTCGCGTGTTTATGTGTAAGATCCTGCTTTCACTTATTGTGTGAATGTGAGTAGATAAATCTGTGGCATTGTATATGTCTCCACGTCTATTTCTATTAAAAAGCCCACGGAATGCCTTATTAGTAAGGCGTCTTTCCCAGGTTGGTTTTTGATGTGATGGTGTGCGCTGCATTGGGGGGATTATACCTCAGGTATATATTGTACGCCACTACGCAATTATGGTTACGAATTCTTATCTGGACTGTTGACATGTTCATAATTTCTCCTTAATATGGTGAAAAGTGGAAAAAAGTGGTGCACTTTTAACTATTTTATTGCCTTAATAGCCAATTGCCACACCACCGCCCATATACTTTTGTACTGTATAGGGCTCTTCCACCATGTTAATCGGCGAGTTTATTACCCCTGTTGGGGATAAAAATCGAGTTGCGATACCTAAGAAATTACGCGGCCAATTGGAAGATGACATTGTCATAACCAAAGGTTACGAAGGGTGTCTAATACTTGTAGATAAATCTCGCTGGATACAGCTCATTTCACAAATTAATAAATACCCTTTGTTGGGTATGAACGTAAGAGATACCAAGCGCTTCCTATTAGGAGGGGCCTTCGATCTGGATATCGATAAACAAGGTAGGTTTGTGATACCAGAGGCCCTGGTGCTTTACGGTCAGCTAGCAGAAGAGGTCGTCTTTGTCGGGGTGGGGGAGTGGATTGAAGTTTGGTCTAATTTGAACTGGCAAGCAAAATCTGATTATCTAGCTAAACATTCTGCGGATATCGCAGATAGGTTAGGACAAAGTTAAAGGATAAAAAATGCATATACCGGTCTTTAAAAATCGAATAGCAGAACTATTAAACCTTAGTAAGGATGCTGTGGTTGTCGATGCTACGTTAGGTGCTGGAGGTCACAGTTTCGAAATCTGGGAACAAATGATCTCGGGTAAGCTTGTAAGTTTCGATGTTGATAAGCATGCGATTGAGCGGCTTGTAGCCCTAGATTCCGGTTGGCAAGAGTTTACCGCTGGCGTATGGGCCTTGCACGAAGGTACAAAGACTTGGTACTTAGCCAATGCAAATTTTAAAAACATTGCCACCATACTAAGGAGCCTGGCAATACACAAAGTCGATGTAGTTTTGGCAGACCTCGGATGGTCAACAGACCAACTAGGAGCGATAGCAGGCTTGTCGTACAGCAAAGATCTTGATGCTCAACTAGATATGCGCTTCTCGCCAGAACTTCAAGTTACTGCAGCCGACCTACTGAATAATCTGAGCCGCGATCAACTAAAAACGTTGTTTGAAGGAAATGCTGATATATATGGCAAACAATGTTTTTGGCTGATTGAGAAGATTGTCCAGGGGCGCCCGCTAAGCAAAGTAAGTGATCTTTTGAAAATTCTTGAAGATGCGGATAAATCCGGCATAGAAAATCTGGTGCCGCGAGTATTTCAGGCACTCAGGATTGCAGTGAACTCGGAACTGTCCACGCTGCAATCTTTTTTGTCTGAAATACCGAGGTACTTAGGTCGAGGCGGAAGACTCATGGTAATCACTTTTCACTCAGGTGAAGAAAAAGTGGTTGAACGGCTTGCTGCTGAGTGGCAAAAACAGGGAGTGATAGCGAAAAATCAGCAAGCCAGCTACTTGAGGCCGACTGTTGATGAACTTAAGGAAAATATAAGCGCACGCAGTGCAAAGTTATACATATATGAATTCTTGAGATGACAAACATAAAACAACTACTACAAAAAACAAACAACCTCTCCAGACCAATGGTTGTGTTGATTACCGTACTATTGGTATTTGTGGCCGTACAGTTTATGATTCTAGCGACATTAGGAACAAAAGGCGGTGAAATCGGTTTGATCCGCGCGCAGATGGAGAGTTTGCGTGTGGAAAATGATAACCTGCGCGCGGCAATTGACCGAACAAAAACTGTGGCAAATATTGAAGAGGACATGACAAACGTGTTTGCGCTGCAGACTACCTATGTGGAAAAGATTGTCACTGCCCCAAGTGATCAATTTGTCAGTCTAGATAATTAGCCATCATGGCAACTCAACCTACATTTCTTTCAAAAGTGCGGCTAATCTACACCGGAATGTTTATGGTTGCTTTGCTGTTGATAATTTTTGCGTTCCGGTGGCAAGTAGCTGAAGCAGAGCGATTTACATTAGCCGCAGATGGACGATCTCAACTATCCTATATCCCTTCGGTGCGAGGCTCGATATATGCCTCAGACGGAACGACATTGGCCTACTCCGAGCCTCGCTATGATGTATATGTCTGGCTTCCAGAACTTCAATTCCGTGAACTGAAAGAAATCCAAACAAGAGTTGAATTTACGGACAAGTTGGGCAGTTTGATTGATAAATCAGGCGAGCAGTTGCGCCAGGAATTGAGTGCTTTGGAAGCCCAAGATGTTAAATACATTAAAGTGGCCGACTCAGTGACTGTTGAAGTGCGAAACCAGATAATGGCATTAACTCTAGACGCTGATAAAGATAAGCCAGAAAATCAGAGACGTAAGTTGACTGGCTATGAGATGAAAGAAACTTCAAAACGTATTTACCCTGAGAACGAACTGGCATCACAACTAATTGGACTAACCAAACAATTGGAAGACGGGTCTACCGTCGGTTTGGGAGGACTGGAAGCAGAGTGGGCTGAACTTGAACCAATCGAAGGTATTGTGTCGGGGGAGCGTGATGCTAGAGGGAATGCAATTGCTTTGTCCGCAGAGAAAACGGTAGAGGCTCAGCGAGGAAACTCTATTTACACATCAATAGATAAGAGACTACAACTTCTTGTAGAAAATAGGTTGAAATGGGCTGTGGAGGCATTCTCCGCCGCTTCTGGGTCAGTGGTAATCATGGATCCGAAGACGGGGGAAGTCAAAGCAATGGCAAACTATCCAACGTACAATCCCAATCTACGTGAGGCGAAAGATCCAAGTGTGTTCGGGAATAAGGCGATCTCAGAGCCTTATGAGATTGGATCTGTCGGAAAGTCGTTTACTTTGGCGGCGGCCTTGGATACTGGAACTGTGAATCCTGATAGCGTAATCATCCAAGGCCATCAGGGATGTGAAAAGATCCATGATGATCTAGAACCTGTGTGTACTCATGACAAGCTTCCCCAACCCCCTTTACCAATCAAAGAGGCTTTTGCGCTTTCGGATAACATATACTTCTTACACTTAGCCCAACTGATGGAGAAGCAGGACTTCCATGATTATCTAGTTAATTTTGGGATTGGAATCCCAAGTGGGGTAGACATCAAGGGGGAGTCGGCCGGTTACCCAGTCAAAGATGTCGAGAAGTGGAATGTTGCTGATCAGGCTGCCTACTCGTACGGCCACTCTTACCAGATGAATTTGCTGCAAGTGGCAAACGGTATTGGGGCAATTGCCAACTATGGCGTTTTGATGCAGCCTCATGTGGTAAACAAGGTACAACGAGTCGATGGTACCGAGATAACGCTTCCTCCTCGTGCGGTCAAGCGTGTGATTACAAAAGAAACTGCGCAGACTATGGATGAAATTATGCATCAGGTTTACCAAAATAACCTGTTCTGGTGGGAGCGTCACTATGATGACTTGCGATCATACAAGATCGCTATGAAGTCAGGGACTGCTCTGATACCGCTCAAAAATGGGTTGGGTTATTCCAATGAAATAAATGCAACTTATGCTGGTTACGATGCTTCGCCAGACAGAAGTTTTGTGATGATTGTGCGGCTAGAGCGCCCACAGGGTAGTTTGGCATCTACCAATGCCCGTATACTGTGGCTAGAGTTATTTAGAGATATCAAAGATTACCTTGGCGTCAAGCGCATAGGTGAGTTCTAGGGGTATGAGTGAACTAATAAACACAAATAATGCTGTCTGGCCACTGGGGGAGCAAGTTGACCCAGATTTTTTCTCCAAAGTACAAGATATAGAAGTGTTTGTTCTACCAAACGGTATAACTGTGGTACTTTTGCGGGATATTAATGATAGAAGTACGTATTTGGATATGAGGGTGAATGCTGGAAGCATTCACCAGCCTACGGATCTGCGGGGAATCGCTCACTTTACAGAGCACATGCTGTTTCAGGGGACCAAGCGATTCCCCGACCAGGCAGCATTCCTGCAACACGCGGAGGAGTTCAATCTCAGCTGGAACGGTTACACCTCCGAGGGGCTACAGTCATTTTGGGTAGAGTCTGATAATGATCTTGAGTCAATTGAGGAGGCCTTTATTCACCTTTCCCAGTTGATCTGGGAGCCTTTATTGCCTGAATCGAAGGTGGATAAGGAGCGTGAAGTTGTCTTTAGTGAACGTCAGGCGGCTATGAGCGATCCTGAGCAGTTTACAATGGAAGCTTTCAACAATCACTTTTATGATGCGAATACGCCCTACGCTGGTGGCGGGGTTCTCGGTGGAGACGAAGAGATTCGCCGTTTTACACATCAAGATGTGCGTGATTTTCACTCTCGCTATTTTACACCTTCAAACATGCACTTGTTGGTGGTCGGTGGTGCTGAGCTTTCTGTGTACAGGGGCATGATTGAGAGGTATTTCGGCAACAACGAGCGGACTTCTACCTCTTGGGAGAAGAATCCTGTTTTACGCGCTGTTCGGAAAGGGGCGCCTAAGGAATCTTCGATTAGCAAGGAGTTCAACCACGCGAACTTGTATATGGGATATTACCTGCACAATGAGGCCGAGCTGATCTACCCTTCGCCAGAGTTGTTTGCGCTCAAGTTCGCGGCATATGCCCTTTCCACGCGGATCTTTCTAGATCTGCGTGACCGTCAGGGTTTGGCTTATGCTGTGGGGTGTAGTTTGCTAGATTTGGACACAGGTTTCTTGTTCAACTTCTCGGGTGAATTCCCGGCTGACAAATACAACCAGGCCTTCGATGAGGTTAGAAAGTATGCAGATGACAAGTTGTATGAACCAATCACTGAGCAGGAGTTTAAACGTGCGTTGCGTTATTTTAGATCAACTCGTTGGGCACGTAGTGGACGTAAAGTCGCAAACTTTGTGGCAGATAACTTGTTTAAGTACGGTCAATTAATCGCTCCTGAAAGTATGCACAAGTATCTGGCCGACTTGGATGTAGCCTTTGTGAACAAAACCTTGCATAAAAAACTCTCTGGTCACAAGCTAGATATTCTGGCAGTCGGAGCTGTTAAATAACAGGAGAATATATAGTATAATTGACGGGTGCGGGTATAGTATATCGGTTATTTAGACAATCTCCGCAAGGAGAACTTAAAAGGAACCAGGTTCCGATGTCGCAATAACCGATCAGGAATCTAAAAACTTAATGCGGGTATAGTATATCGGTTATTATGTCAGTTTTCCAAACTGAAGAGGCGAGTTCGATTCTCGCTACCCGCTAAGAAATTTTGCTGCCTAACACCAGCTGCTTATCATACCCCCAAATCGGCTCATAGATTAATTCAATTAGTGTGGGAGTTAGTTTGTACCATGATACTCCTGGACCCAAAAAGTCTCTAATGTTTTCTGGAGTGAGCTTCCTCCTCTTCGTTAAATGCCTTGTTACTAAGCCCAAGTTGCCTCGCACTCTCATTGCAGTACCCTCTAATTGAAGGCCGATGTTGTCCTCTCCTTGGTTTATACTTTGAGTTATTGTTGCTGCAACATTGCGGCAAAGCTCAATGTTACGCGAGTGCCGAGTATTTGTTTTTGAGATCCAATATATATTGAACTTTTCGTCGTGAATAAATACGACATCAGCAACCCAAGGGCTATCAGCGTGAATTGTTGCGATGCTCATGAGATAAGTGCTTTCTAGGACTTGCTGTGCCAATTCTGTAGGATTAAATGATGTGTTTGACTTGCTCATTCAGGTGGTAGAGTATGTTAACTGATTATATCATTGGCTCTATTACATCTGAGTTCTAGCTTCGTACAGTAGTCCGCTCCAAATTTTTCTTGCTTCTACAAAGCTCCTACCGTATAAGCTGCAAAAGTCACCACAGTTGATAGTATTGTTCCCCACGCGAGGTCGATGAGCGTGATTTTTAGTGACCAGTCGCGTAATGTAGCGAGGTTTGTCAGGTCATATGTCGCATAAGTGACTAAACCATAAAGAGCCCCTTTGAATAGAGTTGTCTGCAGACTGGCAGTTTCTAACCCAGGTAAAACCACTAATACCAGCAAGCCAAACACAAACAAAAGATAAAATATCACGGCAGGTAACCATTTAGGCTGTAAGCTCCCATTGGCTTTTGTGCTCAGGAGGTGTCCAAGTTCTTGAGAGTATAGTTTTTGAGCGATAAAACCCAGCCAAGTAAAGTCTATAACTAAGAAGACGATCAAAGCTGCTAAGTAAGTGACTATAAACTGGACAATATCCATAGTGATAAAGTTAATAACACCTCCATCTTAGCAAATTTGACTTGGTTTTCGCAGGGGAGTAATCTTTGGTATGCAGAAGTTGCTTAGACCCCTCAAAACCCTAGTTATCAGTTGTATTCTCTTCGTGAGTTTTGTCCAACCAGTCGCAGCATTGAACATCAACGCCGGAGTGATTGCCGATAGCTGCTGCGACGAGTATCGGGCCGATGACAACCGCGGCGGTGCTTATGCTGCTACAACATTGAATTGGGTGGAACTCCTAGCTAAGTACCGCCGCTGGAATTTTGGTCCTTGGGGTCAATGGGGTGGTGTGCGCAGAACGGGTTTCGAGTACAATTGGTCCCGATCGGCGGCGACTACTACTGACATGATCAATAACAAGCAGCACATTGGCCTCGCCGCCTCTGTCTCTCAAGGCAAAATCGACCTAGTGATTATCTTTATCGGCAGTAACGATTTTGCCTATTACCGTAGTGATGGCTATGCTCCAATTTATTCTGGCTCATGGTCGGAAAGTCAAATTCAAGCCAAGCTAGACCTGGTTTATAACAATATAAAAACCGCTGTGGATACTATTCAGCAAGCAGGATCGCCTCATGTAATTGTGGCTGGTGTTCCCGACTGGGGCTTAAGTCCCGTGGTGGTTGCCCAATTCCCAGATGCTACTAAGCGCCAGAAAGTATCAAATTACATGAATCAGCTTAACTTTAGGATTGGCCAGTATGTAGAGGCAAATGGCGGATTATTCTTGGAGGTAAATCAATTTGCCAAGAGTTTGTTAGCGAAAGTAACTTCTTCTGGTAAGTTGCTTGTGGGTGGGGAAGAGATAAATCTTCTTTCTGTTGGGGATGAGCCTCATCATGTAACTCTAGGTGATGGAATTCACTCGGGAACCGTTTTTGGTGGGCTGTTTGCAAATTATATAGTAGGGTCGGCAAATGCTCGCTGGGGCTTAAGCGAGCGGCTTTTTGAGGAGGATGAAATCTTGCAAGCGGCGGGTATTATTTTGGATTCATTTATATGTGCTGCCGATATAAACCGGGATGGGGTGGTAGATTTGTATGATTACAGTCTGGTGGTGGCGGATTTATTGGGCTCCATTCCAGTGAATCAGAGGACGGACGTGGATGGGAATGGGTTGGTGGACCTTGAAGATTACTCTTTGCTTGTAGCGAGACTTCTTGCTCATTGCCTCACTCCATAACCTGAAAGTTTGCGGTATATACCTGGGTATATACCAGTAATTTCTCCACAGATATATCTACTATAGTCAATTTCGCATAATTGGTATAAACTGTAGATATATTAGTTTGCACTAATGACAACTGCCGAAAAAAATCGTTGGCGTCGAATTCGTTCTAACCGTGTCTCACCAAGCTTTCAGCTGCAAAGTGCGACTACCGGTAAACTGATCTCCCTTGAAGAATTTAACTACAAAAGACTAGTTCTGGCATTTATTCCAGGCGTATGGGCACCTTGGTGTCGGCGGTTTCTAGACCAGTTAGATATTCCACAAGAGGTCGCTAGGGGGGACATTGAAGTAAAGTTTGTGGCGATCATTTCACAAGACTATGAGCAGCTGTATAGCTATGTAAGAAGCCAGAAGTTAGCTGTTGAAGTTCTTTCGGATCCGAACGGTGTAATAGGAAAGAGATACGGTGTGTTTGACGATAATCTTACTGAGCCCATGAGGATATCCAAACCTTCGATTTTCATTTTGGATAGCAAAAAGAATGTTGTCCATAGTTTCATAGGTTTGCATTTGATGGATAGGCCTTCGGTGTCAGAAATATTAGAAAAGGCGAATGAGCCTTTGGAAAGTGATTCTAACTCGCGTAACTTTTGGTCTTTTATCTTTAGAAAGCCTGCATATGCAATTAATTAAAGACTGGGTGATTAGCAAGTATGTCCCTGAATACAATCAGGCTCTGCAACGTGCCCAGGAGTTAGAGTATTATGCGCAGTTTTTTCCTAAGTTTGTTGACCCACAAGTGGTGCAATACCAACAACAGAATGAACTAACTACGGATGGTAAGGTGAAGGATATTTGTGTGATGTTTACGGATGTAAGAGGTTTTACCAGATTTTCTCAAGAAGTTAGTTTACCTGCAGCTAATAGTTTTCTGAACAACTTCTACGACATAGTAGTACATCATACCCACCGTTATGGGGGAGTGGTGGACAAATTTTTAGGTGACGGTACAATGTCTATCTTCGGTGCGCTTGATCGCAGCCGCAATTACGTGCGTAAGTGTGTCGCGGCAGCACAGGATATCCTCAAAGACTTCAAGGACATGACAATGCAAAAGGCCGAGCCTAGCTTATTTTTAGGGGTAGGTATTGCCCAGGGGCCGGCAATGGTGGGGACTTTTGGAAATGGTGAGTTCATCAATTTTACGGCGATCGGCCATACTGTAAACTTGGCTGCACGTGTGCAGGGCTGTGCTAAGAATAATAATATATTTGTCACCAAGGAAGTTTCTCAGCTTCTAGATCCCGATGAGTACGAATCACGCGGTCGGTTCGAGTTGAAGAACGTGAATAAGAAAGTTCCTTTGTACGAGGTGGTGTAATTCCTGGTAGCTTTGAAGGATGGCTGGGATCTAGACTTCGGCTCCGTGCATTATTTCGAGATATGGCTTCGTATTGATAATAATCAATTCTTTCTCTTCCTGGGTCAACATCTCTCTAAGGAGTGCTAGCTGGTGGTCTGATTTTTGAGGCGGGCGATTTCCAATAGTATCACTAGCTCTTAAGTATTGGGTGACCCTTGCTATAATTTCCTGATCTGAAGTCCCATTAACGTTCTCCCAGTGCTTCAACTCTCCGTCCTCACGACTTCCGGCGAGTGTGTCAGTATTCAGATCATCTAACTCAACGTAAATGTGTAAGAGATACTTTTTGACGGTTTTCATTGAGCTATTTGAGTAGCTGTTTAGGAAAAGACTTCCAAAGCTTATTCTCAAACTCTTTATGTCAAGGTGTGTGAAGCTAATCCCATGTTCCTCTTCGATACACCTTATGAAGGTGAAAACGCATAGTGAGCGAAGAAACTCTTCTGGGGTAATGTCTACGATGGATGCTGCATTGAAATACTTAAGTACATTCTCGATGTCGGTTCGACTAATCTTTTCTGAGGGAAAAGCATGGATCGAGGCATTAGAAAGATTGGAATCCTTTGCTTGGTGAGTCTGTAAAAGAATCCCATCTTCAAGGTTGGTCAAAGATACAATGGCTATCTCAATTCCTTCTGGCCCTACAATAATATCCCCCTTCTCGTTGATGGAATATTTTTGGAGCAATGAAAGTAGTTCCGCAGCAATAGACTCTGGTTTCTGTAATTGACTATCGAGCAAAAAAGATGATTTAACTGCTAAGGATTATACCCCTGCAATTATATATAGTCTATATAGTGAGCAGTTTTGCTATGCGCTCTTCTGTGGGTGGGTGGGTAGAGAATAAGCTTGCTAATTGGCGGCCTCCGAGGGGGTTTGCGATGTATAGAGAGCTGAGAGCAGGATTTATGTCCATAGGGTAGCGTTCAGCAACTGTCGAAATACTTACAAGTGCGTCTGCGAGAGGTTTTCCACTTCCCATGGTCTGGGCGGCCACGGCGTCGGCTGCGAACTCGCGGCTGCGCGAGATCGCGAATTGAATTAGCGTGGCCGCAATAGGAGCTAGGATAACGAGCAGGATGGAGGCGATTGGGTTTGAATCCTCTTCGTCGCGTGGCGCCCACAAAGCAATATTCCCAATCGCCGAGATGGCCCCAGCTATTACTGCTGCAACGGTGGAGATTAGAACGTCACGGTTTTTAATATGTGCCAATTCATGCGCAATTACTCCGGCTACCTGCTCTTGGGGCAGGGAATTAATTAATCCTTGAGTTAAACAAACCACTCCTGTCTTCGGGCTACGGCCGGTTGCGAAGGCATTTGGTTGCGGCTGAGGGCTTATAAATAAGCGAGGTGTGGGGATCCCCATTTCATGAGACAGCTCCTTCGTTATCTGCTCCAATGCCGGTGCAGAACCTTTGGTTAGCTCTGTAGCTCCGCTCATGGCCAAAGCGATTTTGTCGCTAAACCAGAAGCTCACGAGATTCATGATTACGCCGAAGATCAAAAATACAATTAGCCCATTATTTCCGCCAAGCATATA
>JAEUSD010000007.1 GCA_016788825.1 Candidatus Doudnabacteria bacterium
TCAAATTCAAGTTTCTGAGCTTTGTCTTCAAATTGGACGTTCTCTGGGCACTTGTCAGGCAAACACTGTGCCGTGTTGTTCAAATCATCTTGAAGCTTTTGCTTCTCTGAGGTTAACAAAGCATTCTGCGTTTGCAGATCTGAAACCTCATTGTTACGGATGAAGAATAAAACCCCAAAAGTAATTGCGGTCGTAAGTAAGGCCAAGAAAATAAACCAAATGAAAAATCTGATAATTTTGCGAATCATGAAAGTATATTTAATAATCACTACAGTTTAAGCTTAAATAGCCTCATTGACAACTTTGCTAAAATTAAAAGGTAAATAAATAAACAAATGCCAATTCCAATTACAATTCTGACAGGTTTTCTCGGCGCCGGGAAAACAACAATTCTAAATAAAATCATCGCCCAGAACCCAGATCGCAAATTTGGTCTGATTATCAATGAATTTGGCGCCGAAGGAATCGATGGGCAACTTGTAGAGAGTAGTGGAGATGAAAAAATTGTGGAACTCTCAAATGGTTGTGTATGCTGCGTTGTGCGAGAGGATCTCCAAGCTGCGGTAAATAAGGTGGTGACAGATACCGATGTTGACTACGTCATAATCGAAACTTCGGGCTTGGCGGAGCCAATGCCTGTGGCCCAGACATTTGCCCTAGACGACTTGGGTGGCAAAGTAGCGCTTGACGCGATTGTCGCGATTGTCGATGCAGAAAACTACTTTGCCACCACCCAGAAGTATCAAGTAGGGGTAACCCAGATCCAGGCGGCCGACGTGGTGCTGATCAATAAGATAAATGACACGTCGGCCCCAACCGTTCCGCAGCTCCAGAAACTGATCAAGCAAATCAACCCCTATGCAGCCATCGTATTGAATAACCAAGAAGATTTGGCCGCAGAGCTATTGATCGAGACAAATAAATGGACTGTAGACAAACTAAGCGGCTATCAGGCAGAGGAAGAGCACACACATGAAGATCACGATCACCAAGACGGCAAAGAACATGAGCACTTCCATGTGGACGAGGTCGTTTACACAACCACAGATCCGATCAGTGCTGAAAAAATGAATAAATGGATACTTGAAGACTTTCCTGCCCAGGCCGTGCGAGCCAAAGGCATTTTGAGACTGGAGATATTTCCCGGCCAGCACGGCTTGTTCTTATTTCAGATGGTCGGCGCGACTCGGATGCTAGTTCCTTTTGTACCCAAGCGCGCCGACTTCAATTCTCAAAAATCAACCGTTGTGGTGATCGGTAAAGAACTAGACAAAGAAGCAATCCTGACCTCGCTCTCAAAAACACGGGTCCCGACAAGTCGGGACCCGAATCCTTAATTATTTCAAACCCTCTTAATCCATCAGCTCAATGCTCAACAAGCGGTAACTGTTGACCGTATTTGTGCTATGCAGTCTAAAGTCCTTCTTGGCCTTCACTTCTACCCAGAAAGTCGCTGTTCCACCTGTGAAGCCTTTGGTATAGACATCCACCATATTTGAGGATGCAGTTGAAATGTTAATGATCGCTTTTTGTCTTCCTAGCGCATGCAGTAGGTCGTATGACAAATTACTTATCTTAACTTCAATGTAGTTTTTACCGTCAGCTGCTACATACTCGGCAGTGGCATTTGGGACAGCCGGGTTTGCACCTCGGATAGCCCAACTAAACTCAAAGCTAGTTCCTTTATCTTCGTAATAATAAGTTTCACTAATCAGAGAGTTGTCAGTCACTTTTGTGTTGGTCACAGTTTGCTTGTTTTGGCTAACTGCATTGTCAAACTGGTCTGTTCCACTTGCAGCGCTGGAGCTAGTACTACTTACAGTTGTGGTCGAAACACTTGAAGAAGTAGAGCTAGCAGCGGATGAAGTAGTTTCACTCGCAGTAGTTGTACTGCTTACGCTGAACTGGCTGTCTGACTTGAAATAGATTACCAACACATTTTTGCCTTCTACTGCAGCGTAAAATTTCACATTCTCAAAGAACGAGACTGTGATCTCCATATCACCTTCAACTTGTTGAGGGAAGATTTGGGTTACGTTTCCGGTATCCACTCGAATCTCTTGCAACATGGAGATATCCAATGGGGATACCGTATCCATCGTTACCACAACTTTGTCTGTTTTGTTGTCATAAGAGATCTTAGTCGATGGCAAACCAGTCGCTACCTCGGATAGAGTCAATCTCAATTCACTAAAACTTTTGTACGGGGTATAGTCGATTTTCTCCAACTTTAGCTCCGCGTTTACGTTAGCTGGACTTCCTAAATTCAATTCAACATCTGTATACTGTGAGTCACTGATTTGTCTGATTGATTCACTATCTTCTTTCTCTACGTCACTGATTGTTACGCCAGCGATCTCAATCGCCTCTTCGGAAGTAGAAGTACTGCTGGATGTTTGGCCATTTCCGTTACCCTGGGAGACAAAGCTCTGCACCAAGAAAGTCAATCCCAAGCCCAAGGCTAGAACGATGACAATGAATATGATGATGCGGCGCGAGTTTCCACCTTCTTGTTCAAGATCGCGCCGCACACTAAACTTCAAAGGCTCGTCACTTGAGGCTAACAAGTCAGACTCGTCTTCGCGTTCTGTGGCTTTGCTTGCGCGGGAAGTTAATTGATAGTCAGATTTTGGCATAGTAACATAATTAAAAGTACAAGTATTTCAGTATAGATGAAGCTTAAAACGATGGCAAGCTTACCTTAGCGTTCGAACAAAGCTATATGCGCTTATATAGCTTGAAAAGGGCTTTAGATGTTAAAATGCTCGGATGTCAGACGTTTCTCCAAACACACACATCAAGGTGCGTGGCGCACGAGCCAACAACTTGAAAAACGTGGATATTGATATTCCCAAGAATAAATTGGTGGTGATCACGGGACTTTCCGGGAGCGGAAAGTCCAGCTTGGCATTTGACACGATTTACGCCGAGGGGCAGAGGCGCTATGTAGAATCATTATCCGCCTATGCCCGTCAATTCTTGGGGCTGATGGAAAAACCAGATGTCGATATGATTGAAGGCTTGGCGCCGGCGATTTCTATTGATCAAAAGAGCGCCGGCCACAATCCGCGTTCGACAGTGGGAACTGTGACGGAGATTTATGACTATCTCAGGCTTTTGTATGCGCGGGTGGGACACCCGCGCAGCCCAATAACAGGGCGCAGATTGCAGAAGCAATCTGCGCAACAAATCGTGGATGACATCCTCAGCTACCCTCAGAAACTGAATCAGGATGAGGTGAAAGTGCAGGTGCTTGCCCCCATCGTAAAGAACCGCAAGGGAACTTACGAAGAGTTGTTTCAGCGTTTCTTATCTCAAGGTTACGTACGCGTACGCGTAGATGGAGAGACTTTCAACCTTGAAGAAGAAATTAAGTTGGATAAATTCAAACAACACAGCATTGAACTTGTAATCGACCGTATCGCAATTAATAAGGATAAACAGGAAGATACAGAATTTTTGAAACGGCTGACGGATTCGGTTGAATTAGCCTTGAACTTGGGAGAAGGAGAAGTGTTGGTTAATTTAGTAGACGCGACTGAGCAGACAGACAACTTCTATTCAGAGAAATTAGTCGACCCCGAAAGTGGGGTCTCGTTCCCCGAGGTTGAACCGCACTCATTTTCATTCAATTCACCTCATGGCGCTTGTCCACACTGTCACGGGCTAGGGGTGATTAAAGAGATCGATCCTACAAATGTTTACAACCCTCGATTGACCATCGCTGAAGGCGGAATTTATCCCTGGTCGCGCATGGCAGATAATATGAATTCATGGCACATGCAGGTTCTTACTCAAGTTTCTGAGGCAGAAGGTTTCTCAGTCCGCACCCCATTGGGAGAACTTGATCCTAAACATTTGAACCTGATTTTGTATGGTGCTGGTGATAAGAAATATGCGATTAAGATTCAGAGCGAAAACACCGGCGCGAGCTTTGAGCACAACAACCGTTTTGAAGGTGTGATTCCAAACTTGATGCGGCGTTACGAGCAAACTGAGTCCGACTATATCCGCAATGAGATTGAGGAGTATATGAGTGAGAAATTATGCCCAGAGTGTCAAGGGTTAAGATTGAAGAAAGAAGCCCTGGCTGTGACTATTTGCGGTTTGAATATCGTAGATCTGACAAATATGTCCATTTCGGATGCGCACACCTGGTTGGAAAAAGTAAGTAAGGATGAGGACACTTCTAGTACAGAGGTAACTTCAACTTTACTATCTGTATTGGGCTTGAAAGAGATGTCCCTCAGTGAGGATGGGCTGACAGAACAAGAACATGAGATTGGGAAACAGGTGTTTAAAGAAATTTTGACTAGATTAAATTTTTTGGTGTCGGTGGGCCTCGACTATTTGACGCTTAGCCGTAAGGCGAATACGCTTTCTGGTGGAGAGGCCCAGCGAATTCGACTGGCTTCGCAGATTGGGACTGGATTGACTGGAGTGCTGTATGTACTAGATGAACCATCTATCGGATTACACCAAAGGGACAACTCCAAACTGATTGACACTTTGGTGAGGCTGCGCGACTTGGACAATACCGTGCTCGTGGTCGAGCACGACGAGGACACGATGCGCGCAGCCGACTACTTAATAGATATCGGTCCCAAGGCAGGCGAACATGGTGGTCAAATTGTGGCTGCTGGGCTGCCACAAGAGGTGGTAAATCACCCTGACTCACTTACGGCAAAATATTTAAGGGGTGAGAAGGTGATTACTCGCGAAAGTATTGATGCAGATCTCAAAGCCATTGGGATCGAGAATATCCGTCAGGATCGTAAAGAATCAATTCAAGTGCGCGGGGTGAATCATCACAATTTAAAGAATGTTGATCTGGAAGTACCTCTGGGCAAGCTTGTTTGCATCACTGGGGTTTCTGGGAGTGGTAAATCTTCACTTATCAACGAAGTTTTGTACCGATCTTTGGCGAAAGATTTGTATGGTAGCAAAGATCAACCTGGAAGTTACAAAGAACTGCGCGGAGTGGAGCATGTAGATAAAGTAATAGATATCGACCAATCTCCGATTGGTCGCACTCCGCGCTCGAACCCTGCTACTTACACCGGGTTATTCGGACCTATTCGCGACATTTTCGCTCAAGTCCAAGAGTCTCGCGCCCGCGGGTATAAGTCTGGGCGCTTCAGCTTCAACGTCAAAGGCGGGCGCTGCGAGCATTGCCAGGGAGATGGGGTGATCAAGATCGAAATGCAATTCCTGCCCGATGTATATGTGACTTGCGAAGTTTGCAAGGGTAAACGTTACAACCGTGAGACATTACAAATTGATTACAAGGGTAAGAATATTGCGGACGTTTTGGAGATGACTGTAGAGGAAGGCTTGGAGTTCTTCCAAAACGTCCCAGCTATCCAAAGCAAACTGCAGACACTAAATGACGTTGGCCTCGACTATATTCGTCTCGGCCAGTCTGCTACAACCCTCTCTGGAGGAGAGGCCCAGCGTGTGAAGTTGGCGACAGAACTCGCTAAACGCAGTACAGGTAGAACTTTGTACATCCTTGATGAACCCACAACTGGGCTGCACTTCGAAGACGTCCGCCGTCTTTTGATCGTGCTGCACGGCCTAGTTGCCAAAGGAAACACAGTATTGATCATCGAACACAATTTAGATGTGATCAAAACCGCTGACTGGGTCATCGATCTCGGACCTGAGGGCGGCGATAAGGGAGGAACCATAATTGCAGAAGGCACCCCAGCATCTATCGCCGCCACAACAGAAAGCTACACCGGCGAATGGTTAAAGAAAGTACTGAGTTAATCTTTGGGGATATTATTCGCCTTCAAACTTTTCTTCAAACTCCTGTTGGGTCTTGCGCTTGTACCTACCTTTAAAGTCTAGAGCCTCTTTCAATTCACTAGAAATCTCTTGTTGCTGAGTTTTCAAGAATCCTTCGAAATTATCTACCAAACTAAACTTATACACCAACCCTCCCAAGATAAGCAAGCCCACTCCAAGCAAGATACTATCTATATTGTCTGAGAAAATACTGGTCTCAGGTAACCCTGGAGGAGTGGTTGTAGTCGTAGTCACAACTGTCGTCGTAGTTCCTGTAGTGGTTGTAGTAGACACAGTCGTCGTAGTTGAAGACGAACAAATACTTGGATTATCTACACGCACCCCACCGTTCCCACCGACCCTATCAACCTGTGCACAACCACCACCACAAGGAGCCTCACGATCTGTACTTTGTCCTGCAGTCAAGTTGCGAACCTCGCCGTTCTGACTACATGTAGCATCTCCAGGACCACTGAAAGTCGCAATTTGAATAGTACCCGTACAATCTGGATCTTCTGCCAAGCTCGGAATCCTAGCCACCGCCCTAAAGCCATTTGTCGAGAACTGTACCGCACAATTCCCATCAGAAGTCCCTCCAGAAGAACTTCCACCAGAGCTAGAGCCACCTCCAGAAGATGAACCTCCCGAACTCGATCCGCTACACTCAGGAGAATTAGCGACACAATTGAATACCCAACGATCAGGACATCCAGTACCTCCTGTTACAGCAACACAAGAACACCTATCCGTTCCGGAGCAAATGGGAGCTGAGCCTGGAGTACATGCGTTAGGCTGACATTGGGTGTTAGTAGGGCAGGAGGCCCCCTTCCCGACAACTACTCCGGTACCATTACATAAGCATCTACCATTATTGACTCCCCCATCTGTTATCTCGACTGAATCATTCGGGCAGGTTGGAACTGCCGGACAATCGGTTCCAGGAGAAACAATGACATCTGAACCGTTACAAGTACACTGACCAGTACCAGGACCAGGGGTTGAGTTAGCAGGACAATCTTGTCCCTCGCCAGCAGCACTATCATCCTGTGGAACTTGGTCTTGAGAAAGACGGATTCCGATCACAAGGGAGAGACCTAGCAACATTACTACTAAAGCAACAAGTACTCCTAATCCAATTTTTCGAGATAAGTCTTTACCCACAAATTAATATTAATTACTAAACAGTATACATATTTACTATTTCCCTGGCCACTTGAGATTCCATTCCTTGTAGAAGATCAGTCTAGCTTCGAATTGATCTTTGTTCAACGGTAGTTTGTATGTAAACGGAGCATAGATGTAGAAGCCGATTACAATCGCAATCAGCAAACTTACGAAAATAATTACGGTAGAAACTTCAAGCGGGTTATGGAGCACTATTTTCGCCCGTGTTTTTATTTTAGAAACAAGAACAGGTAAGACCTGCGCCAATCTAGGAACAACAAACGTATAACAGAACAAGGTAAAGGCGATGACGCTGAAAATCAAGGCAGGGTAGTAATGATAAATGTACATCACTCTCCGAATCGGCGCAAAAGGCAACCAGTTGGCAAAGTAGAGCGCGAGCACTAGAGCATGCGTCCAACCAAAACCATTTTTACCTATCAAAAGCCTGGCCACACCAAAACCTGTGAGCAAGAGAACGCCGATGAGCCCGAGAGCCCACACGACTGGGTTACCCAAAGTAACTAAGCCTGCGTAAGTCGCATTAGCTCCACTTGTAAACTCGGTCCAGTATTGGATCGGACGAGCGTTTATCGGCCAATTTATCCATAAGCTTCCAATCTCGTCCGGCTTTGTATAATCCAGCTCAGGCACATATTGCTGGTATCGCAGGCTGCGCTGCTGCCAGTCCCAATACTTAGCCAGGAAGGGAGTTTCATTTGTCCCTTCCTTCAAATCTTTTTGGTAAGACTCCAACGCAGATGCCGCGGAAGGGCCATATGTGTGCAATTGATCAAAATGCCAAATGAAACTCCCCAGATACATCAAGAATCCCAAATATACAATTAGGAGCGACGTAATTATTCCTGCCGCCAGACGCCTCACAGGCCTCATGTTTTCCAGACTGTGATATTCTTTCCAAATTACCATCAACAACGCGAAGGGGATTACGGAGTAGGCCACCATTTTTGTTCCCAAAGTCAACCCAACACATAGAACCAGGAAAATAAATGCCCAGATAGTTCCTGATCTCGTGCGTGCACGCATGTAACGAATCCCGGCTATCAGAGTAAGCAGCATCATGGCAAACATTGGCTGTGAGAGCAGAGCAATACGGGAATCCAGGATTAGAGCATTTTCGAATGCGATCGCCAGACCGCCTAAGTATGGGATCAAATAGTTGGCGATCGCCCGTTCTTTATTACGTTTATGATTTATCAGTTGGTAACACAGGACAAACATCAACACTGGGATCAAGCTCCCAATTAGCTTCGGGAAAAATCGAATCCCATCTAGATTCAGTGGCGACTGGTAGCCATTCTCCGACTTATCGGCCAACTTATCTGGTTCTAACTTTTCTTCGTAGCCAGGGTTGGCCAAAATATGCCCAACCAATAGAGGAATCCGACCAAATATTCCGTGCGGATCATAGAAATACCTATTTACCATGTAGCTCTCTGTCTGCACCACAAAATAGTTTTCGTCGAAGATCATTTTATCCCGTGGCTCTGTCGGGATGCCCATGCGAAAGATCGCTGAGATCACAAATAAGCTCAGCGCCATCGCCACAAATAGGTAGTCTAACTTGGGAAATTTGAGTTTTGAAAGTCGGTTACGCATAGTTAAACAACGCTATTATTCCTTAATCGCTAGGTTTTTGCAATTGATTAGCCCTAAATAATTCCAGGGATACACAACCATCTCACCTTCTTTTTGTAAGCTACATAGTCAGGGTCTTGGGAAAGATGGCGTTCTTCAGTCCAAGCGCGGAGTGTATAAATTCCCACCCAACCGAGCCAGAAAAGGAAGTATACCGGAGTAGTGATAAATAAGAACCCTTCAAGCAACCATCCAGTTAGTTTTGCTGTATAAGCTGGGTGACGCACAAACCGATACGTGCCGCGGGACACAGTCCCGCGGTTGGTTAAATTGGTAGCTTTTGTCCCCAAAGATATACTACTTAATACAAATACGATATGGCACACCAAGATCGCTAGCTGAAGGAAGTATATTAAGACTGGGGA
Source organism: Candidatus Doudnabacteria bacterium (assembly GCA_016788825.1). Classification (GTDB taxonomy): domain Bacteria; phylum Patescibacteriota; class Dojkabacteria; order J137; family JAEUSD01; genus JAEUSD01. The sequence continues at coordinate 8,979 of JAEUSD010000007.1, forward strand.
GAGAGGGGCAAAACCACTCTTGGCCAAAGGGAGTAGAGTTCCTGTTACCGAGTTGAATGGAGGATAAGTGCATAGAGCAACCACCCAACCAAGCATTGTCGGTTCTACTGAGCGGATTTGGTTGCCTAGCCATTTTGACTCCACTACGTAACCAAAGGCAAAGATTAGTGTATCTATAAAGAAGATTAATGTGATTGTATTGCCGTAAATGAAGTCGAAGTTAACGTTAGCTTGCCCCTTGATCACCATGTCCCAGCTGGTACTGAGTGCGAAGCCGTTGGTGACAACCGTGGCCATCATGATGGGGAAGAAAAAGAATTTGACGACCAGAGCCATGATGGCCACACGGGTTGCTTTGTCTGCGCGCAGATCTATTTCATTTTTCTTTCGTAAAATGGTTGCGCGCAGCTTGGCCCCTACTTTAAATAGGTATATGAATAGCAGCGACGCGGTGGTAACAGGTAATTTCTCCACGAACAGATATTTCCGCGTCGCATCCAATATCCAGACGCCGCACAATACCCAGAATAGTTGACCGATCACAGTCATCACTTGCGGGTTCAAATAACTTTGATAATAGGGGTAGTTGAAGTATATTCCCCGCGCAATTATCAAAAGGGAAAGTCCAACTAAGAGTTGCACCGCAAAAAACAAATTGCGTTGAGGAGATGGTTTCTGGATGTGAATAGCAAACATGTGGCGATTATAGCCATGAGTTGGGGAAATTGACTAGAGCCCATGCGGCCCTTCGGGCCGCATAACAGTTGCACCCATTTTCAAATTACTGTAAATTGGTAATCGAGTACTTCATTCTAGCTAGAAAAAATATATGCCACAAAGTAGATCGCGCCGCATTACCATAGCTGTTTTGTCAGTTTTAACTATTTTGCTTCTTGGATTAGCTGTTTTTATTGCGTTCAGATTACAAACACCAGACACTGGAGTTGCTGTGTGTAATAATGCGCCACAATGTTCGACTAATAATCAAGATTTAGGTTGCCAGGGAGGGGGGAACCCTTTTAGGTGTAAATGCGTAGCTGTGAGGCCCGCTGGCTGTGATAACGATATTCTAGTAGTAAACTGCGGTACTCCAGACGCTAGCTGTGGAGGCGGTTCTTCAAGCAGTTCATCAAGCTCAAGTAGTAGTGGCGGGGGGGGCACCTGTACCCCAGGAACAACTGTTTCTGTAGGGGCTTGTGGCTGTCAACCAGGGCGGAGAACAATTGTTATTTGCAACAGTCAAGGTCAACCTCAATCAACCTGTCAAGTAGACACGACATGTAGTAGTAGTTCAAGCTCATCCGGAGGAAGCAGTTCATCCTCAAGTGGTGGAAGCGGTACATGTACACCTAACTATTTCACATCTGGTTCAAATGGACAGATTGCGAATGTAAGTATCCCAGATACTGCTGCTTGTGATGGTCAAACGTTTACATTTGTGAAATTTACAGGACCAGCAAACAGCGGAACATGTAGCGAAAACCAAGTCGGGGGAACAGGTACAACCTATCCTTTAACAAGAGGACAATCGCAAAGCCAAGAGGCAGGCTGTGGTCAATGTGCTCAAATTGACGGGACTAACGGAACAACCGGTGGTATCCGTGCTAATAATACAAGCTGTACTGGAAGTAGTTCTTCCAGTTCATCCTCATCAAGTGGAACTAGTTCCAGTGGAGGTGATGCATATACCTGTAATTCAATGACTCGTATTCCAACAGGAAGCCCATTGCCTCCTGGACAGACTGTATCTGTGCAAGTCACCGAGACATCTGCCACCGCAAATAACGCGGCATGCGTATTCCTTGTAGATGGTTCAAACGCTCAGGTAGCGCAGTCTACCCGTACAGGTGGACCAACAGCCGGGCCAAACAACACATGGACACACAATTACAACATTGCAATCCCAGGTGGGGCTGCAAACGGCAACTACAGCCTGAGATACTCACGCTCATGTGCCATGGGAGCATTGGAAGCGGCAGCAGCTTGCCAACAGGCATTTACAGTAACAGCCGGAGTACAAGAAAACCCAGCGCTTAGCCTGATCAAGTCATCAGCAGTCGTGACCCTGCCAAATGGTAACGCAAACGTAAACTACACAATAACAATCACCAACAGTGGGAATGTAGCAGCAACAATCAGCCCAGTTGTAGATGTTTTACCAGTTCAGGTGACATCAGCCTCACAGGTGACATCTACAAATCCACAGGCAAGTCAAATTACTGCTGATGCAATCACTTGGAACGGACCATTTACCGTAAATCCAAATAGCAGCATTCAGTTCACATATACCTTGTCATTCACAGCTGCCGAGATAGCTGCATTTACAAGTAATCAGCTGATCAACACAGTAACTATCACCTACAACGGTGGTGGCGGAAGCTCATCCAGTTCAAGCGGAGGTGGTGGTGGCACACTAAGCTTCACCCTACTGACGTTGCTCGGAGCACTTCCAGCAACAGGACTATTCGATGAACCAGCTGGATTGATGGTTGTAGGTTTGATCCTAATCATGATCGGACTAATCATCAACCGCTCAGGTATCTTGCTAAATCTATTTGGAGCAGGAGTTGGCTCAACAGACGCTACAACCAAACTCGTAGAATCATTCTTACGCGGAGAAACAGAAGAGAATAGAAAAGACAAATTCGCCGCAAAAGTAGTAAGCCAGCAAGAGAAGAAGTATAGAAAGTAGAAAGTATTAATAATAAAGGAAAAGGGCTCCGATTATCGGAGCCCTTTTTAAATTACATAAGCGTCTAAATTCTTAAACTTCCACAGAATCATTTCCTGGAATATGCCGGCGCTTAGGAAGTTCTACTTTTAACCACTTTGTCAAGCGGGTCTGCTCATCTCCAGTTAGCTCTCTTCCTGTTCGATTTTCATATTGGGTCAACAACCTTTGCAAATTTATGAACCAGCCCATTCTAGAGTAATCTGGTCCTTCTTGAATTTCTCCGTAATATACACAGAGATCAAATAATTCCCCTTCATCCTTCTGCAATGCAGTCTTAATTGCTATGACTGTCTGAAGGTTAGCTAAATCTTCGTGATCTATATTTGCCATGCGCAATTATATCACAACTATATAGGGTACAACAGCGGTTCTGGGCTTTGTGGGGAAACTTTCCTTTTGCCCAGCTTGGATTCGAACCAAGATACACGGCTTCAAAGGCCGTTGTCCTACCATTAGACGACCGGGCAAAGCACGCGATTATATCAAAAATTAACCTTCTTTGGGTTGGTTTGGGGTAGAGGAGATCGTTGCGGAGGGCGCAGGATGAACATTGATTACCTGTCGTTCTGGTTGGACTGGCGCCGGGGGAGGCACAGGCACATTGATGGTGATACTCTGCGGCGCCGGCTGATTTACCACAACAGGCTGTGGTGCAGGCGCAGCCTGCACCACCACAGTTTTTTCCACTTTCTCCACCTTTGGAGCAGCTACCTTTGCTGGGCGGTTAGCCTTCCACTCCGAAATCCTTTTTGACATCGATGTCAGGAAACCCTCTGTGGCTAAGTCGATTAAGACAACAATTATCAGAACTATCACTGTGGAAACTTCCAAAATTCCAAACAAGAAATCGCGGCTCGGCAGTATTCCCAAACTCCATTCCGTTACTGCGTAGACATTACTTACAAAGGCTCCAGTTTGGGGTGTTAATCCAAACAGCCTGAACACAATTCTACAGATCAATAAGAATTCAATAAATTTGAATGCAGCATCAATTAACTCACGCAAAATTGCCGCAGCATTATCTTGTAGTAGAGCTGTTATTAATTCGCTTATCAGGATTCCCAGGATCACATACATCAAAATCGCGAGCAGGGCATTGCTATCTACAAAATTGGGGAGAGAGGTGTTTCCAAAACTTTGGAAGGGATAAACAAGAATTCCACTTAAATCTAGTAATAATCTGACTAGAAAGTGCCCTTGGTCAGCACCAGCAAAAATCAGGATAAATCTCAGCACCAACAAAGTGACGATTCCACCTGTAATTGCCAAGATAATTGCTCTAACTTTTGTACGTGCTGCTTCCATATCCAAAGTATACGCCAGGTTGCTGACGAATAGCAATATAAGGGATTTACATGTTCGATATATACATGATATAACCATATCCATGGGATTTAGAGCAGAAATAAGAAATCAGATCCGCTCCAATGCAGGACACGTTTCCGAGATCAGCGGTAGATCTGATCGACCATTGCAATGTGCCCATATCTTCCACGATAAAACTAACCCTGACTATAATTCCCCCGATAACGGAATACTTCTTACAGATGAAGAACACTTTTGCCATCACTGGGTAAATCGCCATAGCCCAAACCTCATTGGCTTAACAAAAGACGAAAACAACCAAAGTATCGCCGGACTATGGGGGAATATTGTCAAATTCGATCAAAAAAGTGGTTTGAGAAGAGCGGATAGCTTTAGAGAAACGGTCACTGAGTTACTTGACATCCTTCGACAACACTTTAAGTACAAAGAGAATGGCGCAGCGATGGCTATAGAACTTGCGAATTTGATTAAATTTGTAGGAATTCCCGAATATTTTAATGAGGAAGTTGAAGCCTAAATACCCTTCACTCGTAATTCGTACAATCTCAGCACCTCAGCAACTGTCGTTGCCTGCGCAGCTTTTTTGTCGCGTTTCCAGATTTTGAGGCGCGGGAAGCGCAGAGAGAGGCCCTTGGTGCTTGCCTCGGTTTCGAACCGCGCCTGAGTGCCCACTCCAGCCGTATGGCCTGGACTCCGAGTCACTTCGTCAGCATCGATCTCGACTACAATTTCGGGTTGGACCCACACATCGGGATGTAGGATCTTATTAACCACCACATTTTCAGGCTGAGATTTGGCTATGAGAGGCTCTAGATCGCGTTTTATCTCAGCCAGTTGACTCTCAGTCATTCCGGTACCTACCTTGGCCACAGAATAGAATTTATCGTCATCCGGGTTGTAAAGTCCCACGAGGATCGCACCCACTCCAAAGGCAGCTCGTCCACCTCGACCGGTGAAATATCCAAGAACGACTGCGTCTACCGTATCCACCATATCTGATTGTGTGTTTGCCTTCAGCTTGATCCAGTCGAAGTTTCTAGTACCTGGGTCGTATGTAGTTCCTAACTTTTTAACAATCACACCTTCGAGCCCCATCCCAATTTTTTCTTTGAAATAGGTATCGAGCTCTTCTTCGGTATCCATGGTTTTGGTTTCTAGTTGTTGAATGACTTGCTGATCTGAATTACCCAAGATCTGCTCCAGCTTAGCGAGACGGCTTTCAACATCTTCGCGCGATAGGTCTTCGCCATTTAAATACATCAGATCGAAGGCCATCGCGCGGATAGGAATGGCCTCCACCGTTTCATCAATGTTGTATTTACGGCGGCGTTGAATGGTTTGCTGGAAGGGTAGATAAGTTGCATTTTCCACATCGTACCCGATCGCCTCAGAATCAATGATCACAGATTTAACTGGTAATTTCTGCACCGCTTCTACAATATCTGGAAATACTGCCGTGAGGCTCTCCATATTGCGAGAGAAGATCTCAACCTTGTGACCTGCGGCGTTGGGCTGTTCTAGCAAATGGATCTGACAGCGCAGGCCATCCAATTTCGGCTGCACAATACATTTTCCCATTCTTTCAAACGTTGAAGCAGCCGAAGATTCCCGTTCTACCAGTTTTGAAGCTACAGGTACCCCTGGTACAAATTTAATGTTGGATAATACTTCAGGCAGATCTTCCACCTTCGTTACCAATACCAATTTCGCAAGTTCACCAATATCTGCCTTCGCACCGTAAGCAATGTCTAGAGATTTCCGTAACCTTTTGTCGCCAGTCTTTGCCCAAGAGAGAGCATCGAGGACAGTTTTGTCTGAAAATCCGATCCGCAGACTGCCCATCACCACCCGAGTCACATAACGCACACTCAATGGATCAAGCTTCAGCAGAAGGTCTTTGAACAAAGTTAATTTAGCTTCTTGAGAGCCTTTACCACTTGCTTGTGCAATACTCATCAGGATTTCGTACACTTCAGAAACGGAAATCTTCTTGGTAGAATCAGACTTCTTTTCCAAAACTTGCTCAGCAACAAGACCAACATCACCGAGTGTGGCGAACAAGTCCTTCACCTTACCCTCATCTTCCGAAACTTCACTCAGTGCCCGCAGTCCAGATTTTTGAGAGAAACCAAATTCGAGATCAATGAAGTTGGGAACCAAACGACCTTGTAATAAATACATGACGGAAGAAACCTCTTCAGGCGGAATTTTTTGCAAAAATTCCGCCAACAAAACAGTCACCTCATTCCGCCCCGAAATTCCCTCAACCTCAGCCAAAAACTTTGCAAATTCTTCAAATTTCATGACGGAATTATACCCTATTGACTTAGTGGTGTAACAAGAATATTCTAGCGATGTTAATTTACCCCACACCCCAATATGACCACAGGAACCCAGCAAATTCATGTTTATTCTCCCGAAATGGAATCTCAAGTAAACCTATCCGCTGAAATAATTGCTGAGTTAGCGAAATCACCAGTCGTAATAATTCATGCCCTGTGTTCTTCTCGTCTGGTAAGGAAAACTTATAAAAACGAAACACGCGTAGGAGAAGACGGAGTAAAAAAAGAAGTTCAGGTCCCGATCACCGAAATTGTTGCCCCTATAAATGAAAACGAAGCTGAAAAATATATATCAAGAGGTGGACCAGTTGGCCGTTTCACACAGATGCCTCCAAAAGACAGAAGAGTTCTTGCCAGACATATTCTTGCCCAACTAAAGATTGAAAGACCACAGGACGTAGATGAGACGCTTTTTTTGAATGCTGTAGTTAAAGTTATCGGAAGAGTTCTGCTGCTAGCCTACCAAAACAGAGAAGAAGGGGTAACAAATTTTGACGATGAAAACAGACCCGCTTTTCACTACGTCTCGCCCCAAGAATCCTAACTCATCTGCTATTATTAATGCATGAAAAAATTAGTCTTTTTAATCGCTACAACTTTAATTCTTACTGGATGCACAGTGAATAACGTCAATAATAACTCACAAGCTTTACCTTACGGAACGAGTACAACCTCAACCAATCCTCCAGCAGCGCAGGGAAAGACCAATTTGAGTCGAGGGGCGGTTTTGGGAACGGCAGAACTGCAAGGCAAAAAAGCGACCGTCAAAACCGCCAAGGGGGAAATTGTAATCGAACTATACGGCGATGTGGCACCTCAAACAGTAAGCAACTTCATTCAATTATCACAGTCAGGGTTCTACAACGGCTTGGTGTTCCATCGCCGTGAAGAAGGCTTTGTCATCCAAGGGGGTGACCCAGCTGGCAACGGCACAGGCGGACCTGGATACACAGTCCCAGCAGAGATCAGTGAGAAATCTCACATCCGCGGAGCAGTAGCCATGGCTCGTCTACCAGACTATATAAACCCTGAGAAAGAATCGAGCGGAAGCCAGTTCTACATCACCCTGGCACCAGCAACATTCTTGGATGGCGAATACACAGTCTTCGGACAAGTGACATCTGGCATGGCAGTAGCCGATCAGATCGAAGTAGGAGACGAGATAATCTCGATTACCATTCAATAATCACACAACCAATTGGAAGCTGTTTTTTTCTAGAGTAGTTTTGGCGCCGGCAACTATTAACGGATATCTCCCAGAATCAGCAACTGCGGCTAACTCATTGGCACCTTGTCTACGCACAAAGCCATCCCCATAAAGGTACTTTGCACTCGCAACCACATACTTTGCTAGGCTGGGATAAGGGTTATGTTCTAGATACTGCAACTGATTCAGTTGTCTGAGTGTATAAGGTAAGTTATGCCTTGCCTCAATGAATAATTTCCAAAGTTTCACCTTGCTAAACAATTGTTGACCCCGCAGCTCTGCCTCCAACACTTCCGAAGTACGGAAGAAACTATACGCCGCATCCAGATCGCCTCTCAGCAAAGCCACCAAACCCTTATTCTCGGCGTCGAAATGGGCATCCATTCCGGTCAATCTCCCTGGGTCGAGCCGAGACCGAGCAATCCCCGCACTTGTTAAATCTTGAAACCTCGCATAGATAAGGGACAAACGCGTATAGACATGTGCGTGCAATCCTTTTTTGTGAGGCAAAGTTTTTAACAAATTTAAACAACGTTCTACATAGCGATAACATTGCGCCTGATCGCCTTGCATAGAGTAGAGGCTCGCCAATCGCAAATAGCTTTTGATATAAGAGGTTGGCTGCTTATCCACAGTAAGCAACTCCATCCCTGCCTCTGACTGACGCAAAGCTTGTGCGAAATCTTCGCGCAAGCCACTCAGAATGCTCAATTCAGCCCAAGCTGTACTGGCTATTTCCGACTGCGAATGCTGCGTAGCCAAACTAAGTGCTTTGGCAATATATTTCTGTGCAGGTGCTAGCTGGCGCTTATGGCGCAAATAGATCCCCTTGGTGAGCCACACCTGAGAAAATTCAGGCGCGTCCATCGGACGCGCCACCAACAATTTCTCTGCATCTGCGACCAATTCCTGTACTTTATCCAATCGCCCCAGTAGCAGATGCATCCGTGCCAAAGACATCAGCTCCGCAACATTCAACAATTCATACCTATTCTCCAGAACTGCCGCTTTGGCCTCTAGTCCTCCGCCAACTGCCACATTACGCTGAGGAACCGTCATCTCTAGCCTGGGAGAACTCCGTTCCAAAAACTGCAATAGAGCAATCCGAATCAAAGCGCTTAGACTTAATCCATACTGAGATTGCCAGGCTAACAACACGCGGAGGGCCGCAGCGTCTACCCGAAAATTAAATGTGGTGCTGCGGCCCTCATAAAACCGCCTTTGCAACGCCACATTCAGTTCACTCGCCCCCAAGATTATCTGCCTCAACAACTTTGCTTTGGTCATTCCCGATCGTTTCGCATAAGATACAAAAGCATCGGCCAAGCCTTGGTCTAGTTGGAAGTTCACGCGTTTATACGCCATATTTGATTATATAGCCACATATTCAAAATGACACAATTTTTGTGTCATTTTTTAACTAACACCGCTTAGCACATTAAAATTAATAAATCCTTAAATTACTTCTATGTCCACATATATTGAAATAACCTACAAGCAAGGAAGTATTCTCCGTATCCTGCGTAAACAGCGTGGTATCAGCCAGCTCAATCTCGAGGCTCAGGCCCAGCTCTCACCTGGGAGCATCTCTCGGATTGAGAATAATAAAACAAACCCTACCAAAGAGACACTTTTCAAATTAGCGATAATCCTCCAATTATCTCGCGAAGAGATCGTCGATCTCTTCGCCATCAACGAGCTCCTCAAGATCCAACCTACCCATTGATAAAATTCCCTCAAAATTTGTATTGTGATACAATGCGGCCCACGCCCCGAAATGATATAACTGAGTATTTAACAATACCGTTATGCTTACCATCCAAATTCAGAACGGCCAAAAAGGCTGGTACACTGTCCAAGTGTTCAAAGATAAGAAGCTTGTCGCTACACGCGAGATCCGCACGAACAACTACTTAGAGATCTTTGAATCACTCGAACCACTTCTCAAGTGTTGCAGCGAAGCAAGGGTATAGTGCTATTGTTTGTGGAACACTTCTAGTATTGCTAGAATTTACCTCGTTCTCTTCTAGACAACATGTCCAAATATGTTTTCTTATTGAAAACCCAATTAAGTCAGATCGCTACTTACCGAGAAGATCTCGTGTTTAACTGGCTCTTTAAACTATTCCAAATGTTAGTCGTCTACGCATTATGGAGCATTAGTCAACAAGAACCAGAGGAGCTCTCACGTTTATTTGTCTACTACACACTATTTTTCTTATTCTTCGATAGTTTCACTACTGCGAAAATATCTCGATGGATGAGCAAGGACATTATGAGTGGGAATTTAAGTACCTACTTACTCAAGCCAATCAATTACCCAATCACTCTTTGGATTAAGCAAATCGCACTCATCGTAGCTAGAGTAATAATCCCCATAGTTTTATTCCTAATTTTTCTATTCATTAGGCCAGACATCGCAGCCCCCAGTTCAATAATTAACTTAGTAGTCTTTATAATCAGCACGATAATGTGCATGGTTATATGGAATCTATTTGTTACCATAATTGGACTCTTTTCCTTCTGGATTAACGAAGTATCACAATTACAAAATGTTATAAACTTACTACTAAATATTGTTATCGGACGCTATATACCTCTATATCTATTCCCTGAGAATCTGCAAAATCTTATTGCACTTACACCAGCAAATTATTTAGGAGGATTTCAGATTCAAGCATACCAAGGGTTTGCGACAAGCGAACAAATTGTACAAGGATTCTTCGTAATGAGTATATGGACGCTTGTATTTACTATCTTCGCTTGGTTTCTATATAGCAAAGGTGTGAAAGTTTATGAAGCCAATGGCAGCTAAAAAATGATTAAATATCTCAAAATATACAAACTATTTTTTAAGAATTCACTTGCACTACTTGCCAGCCACAGATTCAACTTACTAATGTCAGCTATTGCGAACATTGTCTGGACGTTTGGTCAAATTGTCTCATTACAATTCCTCTTCACAAGAATTGACTCTTTTGAGGGGTGGAGTATAAACGATATGGTACTGCTGCTTGGCTTCGGTCAATTATTCGTATACATAATGTTTGTATTGTACTTCAACAATCATGGTGAATTACAGACAAAGATTCTCGAAGGCGAACTTGATACACTGCTTTTGAAACCTGTAAGCACACAATTTTTTATTTCATTTCAAAACGTTTTGATTGCGCAGATAATTCCTTTGTTTATTGCAGTGGCTCCATTGATCGTGATAGGTATTCGCGATTTACGCGCCCTCTCGGTCCATGATGTACTTTTCTCCATCATTGTACTTCTAATCGGTATGATCGTGATGTATCTGCTTAGTTTAAGTCTTTCAGGGTTAAATTTCTTCACTGACAACGCCACAGCTATAAGAGATATGGTTATGAATACAACAGATATGAGCAGGATCCCCCTTACATTTTTTCCTAACCCCATACAACTTGTTTTCGTTTTTTTTATTCCCCTAGCATTTGTTACCTACTACCCCACACTCATTTTGAAATCACCCCAAAACATGTTTTTGATCTTAGGACTAGAAATATTTACCCTGATTGTATTCTACTTCATATCTCAATTCATTTGGAAGAAAGGACTACAACGATACTCGGGAGTAGCTTAGCTTAATCATTAACCTAACATTATGGAGGCAATCATAAAAGTTCAGAATCTTAAGAAAAGTTTCAAGCAGTACAAAAAGGAGCCGGGTTTGAAGGGGACTCTAAAAGGCATTTTCAAACGCCAATTTTTTGAGGTAAATGCAGTGAATGATATAAGTTTCGAAATAGAACCTGGAGAGTTTGTGGGTTTCATCGGCCCTAATGGCGCGGGAAAGACTACCACATTAAAAATGTTATCTGGAATTCTGTACCCATCTTCGGGAGAGATTTCAGTTGCTGGGCATATCCCTCAAAAAAGAGAAACTCAATTTCTGAAAAGCATCTCCTTAGTAATGGGACAAAAATCTCAATTGTGGTGGGATTTACCTGCGATGGATGGCTTCATTCTGAATAAAGAAATCTACGAGGTCGATGATAATGACTTTAAATTCCTTATAAATGAACTTGCGGAGTTACTGGAGGTAAAGGACCTCCTTAAGATACCGGTACGAAAATTATCTTTAGGACAGAGAATGAAATGCGAATTAATGGCATCGTTGATACATAGGCCAAAGGTCTTATTCCTCGATGAACCAACTATAGGGCTAGATATTGTCGTACAAAAGCGTATCAGAGAGTTTTTCAACTACTATAACCAAAAAAGTAAAACCACAGTCTTATTAACATCACACTATATGGAAGATGTAGCAGAGCTCTGCAAGCGCGTAATTATTATTAATCATGGGTCAAAGATATACGACGGGACTCTTGAGGAGCTAACCCGTAAATATGCAAATAATAAGTACCTAAAACTTATCTTCAATCGTCCTGTAGAATTGGCTGATCTTGCCAAGTTTGGAGAGGTGATCGAGAGAGATAAGGATGGACTGAAAGGTACTATCTCCGTGAGTCGCGAATCACACACAAAAGTTGCTTCCGGTTTACTTGAAAGTCTGCCAGTTGATGATTTAGATATCTCCGAAGTTGAGCTGGAGGATATAGTGACTAAGATTTTCCAGGAAAGATAACCGAGTTAACTATCGTGAGTAAACTCAAACATCACTTATATTGCAGTACACATCCCGGCATCCCCCTCAATCCGCACTAAAATAGTAGCCCGACTGGCCCTTGGAGATATCAGACCTTAGATTCTCAAAATACGGACGCCATTTAACCAAGTTCCGATACAAAGCATGAGCTAACGCCCAGATCCACGGTTTGGTCATTTGCGTCTTACTCCAAGACTGCCGCCAGGCAGCCTCCCAAGGGTTTGTCTCAATGATCACCATCGGCAATGTCGTCAAACTGAGGCTAGACTTAAGTAATGAAATCCCCTCGATAATTGCAGGTTCTGGGTCTCGCAAAGCGATATCCAACATGAGTTCATTTTTATGGACCTCATAGAGCACCTTATTTGTCTTCTTCAAGTACTGAATCCGTTTTAACTCATCATCCAGATGGACTACTTTCACACCTGTGACCTCGCCTAGTTTAGTAGAGAAAGTAGTTTTACCTGCACCACAGTAGCCAACCACAAACAGTTTATCGCCGCTCAAGCCATTAAACCGAGCCTTGAGACCAAGCTCTTGGATGACACTGATGATGTGCTTCATTTGAAATCTACTATCTTGCATGTTTGTGATAATATTCCCAATATTCTATATTCGAATATACCATTTATCGACAAACCTCGCGTTGTATTACAATACAAATTTTGTCATTTTCTTTGTAGTTTTTCGCACTTTTCATGCTAAAATCATCCTATAGATGTCGTTATATATGACAGACACCGCCAACAACACTCAAAATCTTCCCCTTGGCCAAAAGGTCCAAAACTTCCGCAAGCGCGCAGGAATAAGCCAACTCGAGCTGGAAACCTTGATCGATGCCGCGCCAGGTAGTATCAGTCGGATAGAGAACGGCAAGGTGAATCCTAACAAAGAGACCCGTCTCCAGATCATCAACGTGCTAAAACTCAAAGACCGCGAAGCGATCGACCTCATGGAGGTCCTACCTTTGCATCCTACGGAAGAGGAGATTGCGGCTGCTCGCGCAGAGGCAAAACCTCTACTAGACAACCCCGATGTACTCGGTTACTTAATAGATGAAAATGGGACTGTGTATGATTTCAGCACCGGGTTCAAAAACACCCTAAAGATATCACCGCAGCAGTTTAAGAGAATGTATGGGAAGCCGCTATTGGAAATAGCCTTATCTCCTGAGTATGGAGTCTCTCAATACCTCGATCTCGATAAAAATAAAAAGACTCTAGCTGTAGAGATGGTACGCATTTGGAAGGAAGCTCCAGATCTCAAGTTCTCAGACAATAAATTCATTACTTCACCTATATTTAAAGAGGTTTTGGGACTGACGGAATCTGTGACAGACGAGGATGTTCTCTCAGTTAGAAACAAGAAAGTCTACTTTATTATCCAAAACAAAAGAGTGAAAATGGATTACAGTAGGGAACGCCTTAAGGTAAACAGCAGATTTGAGATATTCGAGTATCACAACCCAACACCTTATGAATAACCTATCGATCGGCCAAAAGGTCCAAAACTTCCGCAAGCGTGCAGGAATAAGCCAACTCGAACTAGAAACCTTGATCGATGCCGCACCTGGGAGTATCAGTCGGATAGAGAACGGCAAGGTGAATCCTAATAAAGAAACATTGCTCGACATTTGCGATGCACTAAGACTGCCAATATACGAAAGGTTATATGTGATTGGTGCCAATTATTCCCAGGTGACCACAGAAGAAAGAGAATTGGTACTTGAAAAGCTAGCTTCCACCCTGGCAGACCCAGAATTCTTGGGGTATCTCCTTGACGATACTTACTCCGTTTTAGCTATCGGCGCCACATACAAGACCTTCTTAACTCAGCTAGGTGTAGACTCTGACAAGTTATTGGGAAAGAATATGCTAGAAATTGTTTTCAATCCTGAGCTGGGAATTCGCAGTGCTATCCCTGAGGCAAGATTTGACCAAATAGCAATAAACTTAATGTCTTTCTTCTACAAAGAGCTAGGTTTCAGATTAAACGAACCATGGTGGGAGGAACTATTGCTGAGGTTGAAAACATTTCCCAGATTTCAGGAATTGTGGGATTCGATAGAGGATAAGAGCATTAATATCTACGCTCCTACGTCGCGAAAAGTGTTTTTCAAACTCGGAGATAATGAGATTGAGACGTCTTATAGCCTAGGGGCTGTGGTTTATGATCCAAGATTTACTTTAGTGGAATATAAGCCCCTTCAAAAATAAGAATTTTAGGACTTGAATATCCTATAGGTATATTATATAATTAACTATATATGCAACAGCACCTTCAAAGAAACCTAGAGTTAAGAGACTCAGAAACCGTAGGTGTTTCTGACTTCAGCACGATTTATGATTTATACATGCAGCAGGTTCAAGGACTTGTTAAGCTCGGTTTTTCACTGACTAGTGATGCCTACTCCATTGGTCACCTGTTTATTGCATCTCTATTAACGAAATGGCAGAAAACAGGAAACATAGAAAAAACAATAGCGGTAAGTGTCTTGGTTGGTTTAATAATATTTGTCCTATTTGTTCTTTACGTCAACAACTCTCTAAATATAGACTTAGGTTCACTTGACGCAATAGAGTTGCAGTATGGGCCAGAGAGTTAAACAGGTATCTTATATGGTATTCTATGAATATAGATAAATCATACTCTCAGAATAATGATAATCACAGACGCAGAAAACCAACTCGGGGTCTCTTTTCTCACCGACAAGAATACACTACCATGGCCTCAGTGGAGTCAGCTTTCAAAGAACCCTTTTACTTCATCTGGAAAACAAGATATTCCCAGCTCATTAATGGTTGATAATCTTGACGCAATAACACCGGAAGAACTTCAAGCTTATAGAGCTGGAGCCCTGTACTACCATGAAATATTTGAAACTATAAAAACACAGGTTGAAAACTGCAGTCTCGGTAATAAGAATGAATACATTCTGATATTCGGGTCGATCGGTGCTGTATTTAATCTATTATCAGAACAGCTGGGACTGAAAGATCTTGAAAAAACAAAATGGTTGATAGGCCAACTCATAGACTCAGAACTAAACAACCCTCAACTACTAAACCTCAAACAACTCCAAAGAATATCAACTCTATCCAGACTAGTAGCAAATTATATAAGCATCAATATCTATTCGAACTTCCCAGTAAACACATTCTGCTCATTAACCACGAAAGTCCTTTCAGGTGAAGGAATACTGGCATTAGGCAGACCAAAATTACGTGCAAAAAGACTCCAAACCGAAAACCTTCCTAAAACAACAAGAGACTGGCTAAGGACTTTGGGAGAAGCCCCCCCCTTAATTACGATGGAAGCCGCGCAAGCCACAGCGCTTGATAGCAGTACACTGGCTGTGATTGGAAGAAGCAGACAAGAACAATTTGGGGGGAAACAAGGCTGGCTCCTGCCAAAACCACCTTCAGTAATACTACAGAGACTAGAAGATAGCGCTTCTGTTGATCTAGATTTGGATGCATCAGATATGAACCCAGAAACTGAAATTTACACCTTTTCATTCCACTCGCATCCTCAAGAGGCTACGGTAAGGACCAAGTATCCTGGCTCTGCTAGATTAATAAACCTAGTCAACACAACAGATTTGCCGATAAGAAACGGAACGCTTGAGGAGGTTTTAAGAAACCTACGCTTCAGTCCTTTTGATGTAAACGGTAATGGTCCCCATATTGATACCGATATCAGAGCCGCTATTAGGGCTGACAAAGCGAGCATTGTCGAACTACTACGGCAAGAGGGGATCCAAGATATTAATGAGTCAAACCTGGTTAATGCCCTTGAAGATGCTGACATCGTAGTCTCAGATGCTGAAGTATACCCATCTACAACAGATATAGTGCTAAACCATTTACTACACCAAATTGATAATATCCCGTTACACTCGGAGACAGCACCGATACTTGAGCAGTTTTTGGAAAGATTAAATGAGAAGAGAACAATCATATTACTTGAAAGATTAATTGCTCCCGTCTTAGTAGATAGTAACGGAGAACCAGTTAAAAACTTTTTGACCTCAATGGCAGCACTTGCAGTATCGATGTGGGAAATGGCGACAGATTGTTTAGCCGCAGACAATACATTGTGGCTAATTCAGTGCGATGACAAATTCACAGGTATGTTGGAGACAATGTTTGGCAAAGAATGCTTTTACCATTTCAACAATGCTAATGCAGTAGGTGGAGTAAACGGGATAATGCAACTGAAAGTTAATAGAAAAACGGGCAAAGTAGAAAAAGACGCCTGCAATACCATGTTAATCGATATAAAGAAAGCGCTTTTCAGGTTCATGGCTGATAATCAGGACTCACCTAATTACGAGGCTAGCCAGTATATTCTTTCTCAGCTTCCTACTGATGTACGTGCAAAACTAGAGGCAGAGTTTTCACAATCAACCAAATTAGAGGCTTAGTCACGCTATCAATCTTATGATAGGATATCTTGTAGAGTTCCTATCTCATGACCTACTTGCTATACATCACAGCTTTCTTAAATGTCGGTCTTGGATTATTTACTTTCGTTAATAAACCCAAGGCCCGAACTAATATATATTTTTTCCTGCTCTCAGTCGGGATAGCCTCTTGGGCTATTTCAAATGCCTTGTTCCAAGAATCAGATAGCGCTGACGTAATGCACTTATGGGCAGTAGTTGCATATATTGTGGCAAGCCTCATGCTCTATACCGTACATCTATTTAGTTACTCAGTGACAGGTCTAGCACGTAGTAGAGCTAAAAAAACTATTTCATATTTTAGTCTTTTCGTAGGCAGTGTTCTTCCACTTGTGCCAAACTTAGTCAGCGTAGGTGTGAACTTTGAGCAACGATCTATAATTGGAGGCCCACTACTTCCCTTAGTTTTCGTTTCTTACTTGTTCCTAATTATTGATTCACTTGTAACCCTCTTTAAAGCCCAGAAAGTAGCTCAAAGCTCAGCAAAGATACAGTTACGCCTAGTATTTTGGGGACTATTTGGAGCAATTATAAGTGGGACTTTTACAAACCTAGTATTACCTGCTGTCGGTATTTACGATGCTGTAGCTATTGGGCCAACTTTCACATTAATACTCTTAGGTATCATTTCTTATGCCATCGTCAGACATCGCCTCTTCGACATTCGGGTACTTGTTGGTAGGCTTATTTACTACACAACCCTCGCATTACTTCCCTTCTCAATCTTCTTTATCCTTGTCTACTTCTACGTTGACGTATTTGGCTCGGTATTTAGCCCTCCGGTGTACCTGCTATCCATCCCTATCGCCGTAGGGTTTGTACTGATGTTCAATTGGATAAACGACATTCTGCGCAATCAAGTGACAACCAGACTGATCAACCCCGGGTACAACCCGCTAGAGACGGCTGAGCGGCTCTCAAACGAGCTCAGCGTGATGATCGAGTTGCCGCCGATCGCGAATGCTATCACCAGTACGCTCAGCCGCACAGTGAGACCGGATTTCAGCGCGATTGTCATCTTGCCGGACGAAAAACACGCAGCTGATCGCACTTACACAAGTGACAATCGCGCCTTGGCCGATCTGACAAAGCTCAAGAATGCGGTTACTACTTTGTGGAACACCGTCGGCAAACACCCCATCATACTCGAAGAGATAGATATCGAAGTCGCTGAAGGGCTATACAGAAACGTACCCAATATCGCTCAGGAGTTGAAAGCAGAGATGAACCACTTAGGCATCCGCATCTTACTTGCACTAGGACAAGATAACGTCTTTGGGCTCTTTGCCATCGGGCAAAAAGAGGCCGACTCCAGCTACACAAACAGCGATGTAGAATTTCTCAAGTCCATCGCCAACACAGGCTCATTGGCCGTACAAAGATCACTGCTATACAGCGAGGTACAAGAATTTGCCCAGACACTGCAGAAGAAAGTTGACGATGCTACAACAGAGTTGAAAAAGGCAAACACAGACCTGCAATCCGCACTGTCTCAGCTGCAAGAAGCTCGGCGGGTAGAGCGTGACATGATCGATGTAATGGGGCATGAGCTTCGCACACCTATCAGCATCGTACGTAACGCTTTGGTAATGATGGGGAAGCACCAAGAGCGCAACAAACACCTAACCTCCGAAGAGCTGAAAAAATACATGGACATGGCTTTAGAATCAACACGTCGTGAAATCACCATGATAGAGACTTTGCTAAGTGCAACCAAAGTGGACAACGCTCGCATTCAATTGTACCTAGTTAAGTCGGATATGGTAGACATGGTAGATGATGCAATTGAAGGACAGAAAGTTCCAATCTCCCAGAAAAACCTAGAGATTATTTTCCACCGTCCCCCAGAACCAGTCTGGGTGTACGCCGACCGCACACGTGCACAGGAGATTACAGACAACTTCTTGAGCAATGCAGTCAAATACACATTAGCCGGTAGCGTAGAGATCAACGTCTGGAAAGACGATAAATACGGCTACACCAGCATCAAAGATACTGGAATCGGAATTTCGGAAGAAGATCTTCAGAATCTGGGTAAAAAGTTCTTCCGTGCCAAGCAACACATTCCCAAAAAGAATGGCAGCGACACGGAAGTTGTGCGTCCAGGTGGAACGGGTCTGGGACTATACGTTACCTTCGACCTGATCAAGATCATGGGTGGCAGTTTGTACATCAATAGCAAGGTAGGGGAGGGCACCACTTTCACCTTCTGTCTCCCATCTTATGTTGATCAGCCAGAAAAACAAGTCGATCAAACCTTCGATAACAACCACGAAGACACCAAAGCTAATATTTTCCTCAACAAGGCTGCTCCGCAGCCCCCAAGCAAGTAACAGCGTGCAGCAACTATTCAATACTACGGCACTTCTAGACGTAGCAAACAAGCATTTCGACGAATGGTCCACTCGTAAGGCAGAATGGCTCCAAGCCATAATTGGCAGATTAATCAATGATCCAGAATTCACACAAAAAGCTAAATTTGTCCTAAACGGTATCGTTGATCCTAAAAATTATCACCGGATCCGTGGAATTCAAATGTGGGCAAATATGGTATCCCAACATCCAACAGCATATACCGAAATGCTCAGTGTTCTCGTACATTATTGGCAAGAGTTAGCATTGCTTCCTGCTGATGAGCGCAGTTTAGAAATCAGATCAAAAATTCAAAAGTCCGAACCACCTTTTTTCAGATTAAAATCTCCCTTCTACATATATGTTTACCCCGAAGAACTTGAAGTGACTCAAAATATTGGTATGCGGGGCTGCCAAATCTTATGGGAGATAATTGGCCGCAGCCCCGCAAATATGGCAACGCGTGAGAGTTCAAGGTTTGAGTTAGGTCATTTCGAAGCTGCACTCATATATTTACTAAATTTGGGCGGAGTAGAGACGATAGAAGGGCATCCTGCATTAGACTCGTTCAATGACTCAGCCCCCTTGATTCAAGCAATGTTGAGGAATATCTTGGTAGCTATTTACTTGATGTATTTGATAAACGAATCAAGAAATGACCTTCTACGCGAATGTATCTGGCAATTGGTTAAAACAGAGAATTTAGAGGCGTTGGAAGATATTCCGGATAGCGAATTATTTAGAGCCGTAAAAAATATTTTGCAGGAGAACAGTAAACTGACAGAAAGGAAATTCATTCAAGAACTAAACCTAGAAATTTCAGGAACTGTGGATTTAGGATGGGATAAGGTATTTGCAATTATGAAATCTACTTTTGAAGGAGAACTAACTAAGCGGATTCTCTGCAATCTAGCCAACAATCTGCAACTTAATATCGAGACCTAAAACTCACGGTTGATCATATAGTCTGCTATGCCGTCGAGAAAGGCACGGCCTTCGCCTTGCCATTGTGGCCGCGCTGCAAGCGCGGCCTTGGCTTCTTTTACAAGTTTTACAGCTAGATTTTTGCTGTACTCTAAGGAACCTGTACACTTCACAATTTCTCGAACTGTATCAGCCATTTCGTCAGTGAGTTCTGGGTTTCCTAATGCTTTTTTTATCAGCTCAGTTTCGGCCTCTGTGGCCTTTTCTAGGGCTTTAACGATGAGCAGGGTGTGTTTACCTTCCCGTAGATCAGAATCGTTAGCCTTACCCAATTTATCTTCATCGCCAAACATCCCTAAGATGTCATCTTGGATTTGAAATGCGATCCCTGCCGGGATCGCATACCCGGAGAGTACCAACCCATCTTTATCCGAAGCTCCCATCAACAATGCACCAACCAAAAGCGGTGTTTCATAAGTGTAGACAGCAGTCTTGTAGTTGTGAATCCTCATCACATCTGTCTCCCCGATTTTTTCCTGCACTGAGCCAAATACGTCTAGAATCTGGCCATATCCAACCGTTGTTATTTGGCGGTTTAAGGCATGCAGCGCTTTAATTTTGTTCTCCGCTGGGAAGTTTGCCGTAGTCAGTACATCTAGGGCCAAATGGCAGGCGATATCCCCTACATTTATAGCCTCAGACTCTCCGAAATGCAAAGGGTCTTGTCGGTAACTCATTTGCTTATGGAACTCTTTGTAGATTGTATGAACCGTCGGTTTGCCACGTCGCAGCAGGTCCTGATCCATCACATCATCGTGAATCAAAAGGTAGGACTGGACCAGCTCAATGAACATCGACGTCTTGACTGCTTCGGCTTTGTCTTGGCCGCCCAACATTAAATATGTGTAGTAGAAGAGGGCGGCCCTCAATCTTTTTGCCTTACGTAAGGTGTACTCGTGGAGAATTTCTAGCGCCTGAACAGCCTCAGGTGCTATGCGCTGAGTCTCAGGTATCAATTTATTAAAAAAGCGGTCCAATTCCGCTTCTACTTGGACCGCAAACTCGGCCAATGTTTTCTTCGCATCCATCAATGACTACTACGATTATTCTATTTTAACATACTGTCGGTTGAAGAACATTTGAAAGTTGCGCATACGCAGCCAAATAGATACTTATCTCTGGAAAGGACGTGCAGATACAAAGAGAAACCTGTAAAATCAAAGGGTGACGAAACCTTTACAGCAAACAATACACAGAGGTTACCAGTATCTCATAGATAGTCAGAAGAGAGATGGTTCGTGGAATGGCCCCCTTAGTTCACGTATCCGGGAAACCTTGTTGGTAAATGAGGTCAGCCGTCTATATGGTTGGGAAGAGTTACAACAGTATTCAAGTGTATGGCTAGAATCAAATAGAGATCTGGGGGATAGTGATACAGAAAAACTGTTGAACAGAGCAATGTTGAGTATTTATAAGCAAGCACCACTTGAACTTATCCATCCAGATCTATATGACAAGGTTATTGTTCGCAAGACCTTGCTGATTTATTGCCTAGCATTGATCAATAACATTCAAGTTGAAGTTCCCGATCCATATACATCACCTCTCAATATTTTCCAGTTCATATCTATGTACTTGCAGAAGTTGCAAGGTCAGATTAAAGGATGGGCTTTGGCTGAGATGCTCTGCTTCAAGGTAATTATAGGTAAACACATTAACATCGATGTAAAAAATGAAGTAGCACAACTATTGGAGTTAAAAACAGGAAAGGGCAACTGGCTGCAAAATCCGGCCACAACCGCAATGAGTTTAATTGCATTACAAGTAGCCGGTAAGAAAATAGCCCCAAAACCTTTTGAAAAGTACTTCGCCAGAATCCAACAACAAGATGGAGGATGGTCTTACTGTGCCATCCCTTTATGGGACACAGGACTAAGCCTTGAGAGTTTATACTTAGCGGACAAAAACGACAAAACCATCCCAAAAGCCTTAGACTATATTGAAAGTCACCAAAACCCTGATGGTGGATGGGGTTTCGACGAAGGACTTGAGTCTGAGGCAGATACAAGCAGCATTCTTCTTTATGCACTTCGAAATTCTGGCAGAAAGGCCATGTTGAAGAAAGCTGTGAACTATTACAAGAAACTACAATTCAAAGATGGTGAATTCGCTGGTTTGTGGCCTGTGTGGAGACAATCTGAAGCTCCCAGCCTGGAAGTTGTGTCACATATTGTAAGCGCTTTGCAGGGGTGTAAAGCAGACATAGATTGCACCAAAGCACTCACCTGGATCGCCAAGCAAGTAGAGAGCGGCAATTGGAAAGCGGATTGGGGAAGAAACCTACCTTACGCTATCAACTCAATTACGCAGGCTACCCGAAAAGATTTTCCTGAACTAATCAAGTATTTGAACGATTCTCAAAACTCAGACGGTGGCTGGGGAGCCACAAAAGGTGAAAAATCTAATGCAAGTGCCACCGCAAATGCTATTATGACATTCAAGTGGTTGAACAAAGCTAAGTATGCCAAGGAGATTGAAGATGGTACCCAGTATCTTTGTTCAACCCAAGCAGAATCTGGCACTTGGCCACGCGTCAAAGAAGTGATTGGTCCTAGACCTTTTGTCTATGCTGATGACAGCTCAACACATAATTTTGTAATACAAGCATTATTAATTTAAGAACATGGGACTAAAGTCAGTCATAATCCCAATACTTAACTTTGCAATCAACCCAGTTCTCTTTGTCGACTACCTCATTTGGAGCAAGCAGCTAAACTATACACCGTTCAAAAGAAGACAGTATTCCCTGTTCTCAGCAAACGCAGCCATGTTCCCTTTTTGGAAATACGGCTACCAATCTGTGAAGAAACAGGCATTAATAATCTCCGTAATTTTTGATGTCGACTACTACCTAGACCAAGTGGTGGGGAAGACAGAGGGCTATGAGCAAGTAATCGAAACTGTTTATGATTCAGGAAAATACAAAGGACTTGTAGAAGATGTAGTGCGAGGACTTCCTCAAGATCAAGCTACCGAAGTTGCAAACGAAATCAAAAGGCTTACAGTATATGCAGCCAAGCTCGATCACACAGATGTACACAGCATCCAAGAATACTTGGACCTAGCTTCAATTACTATCGCAATGCCTTGCCTAGCAATGATAGCAGGCTTCACGCTTAAGGAGGAGCCAGCTGATACTGCCTTTATAAAACTTAGTTCAGACATCACCAGAATAGTAAACGACCGAGCAAATAGGCAAAAAGATGCAGAAGAAGGTACAAAAAACATATATAATCTATTTGGCCGAGACGAGGTAAATTCTTACCTTGGAAATGCCATCTCTGAATTCAGAAAATTCGAGCCCAAGAAAAAAGTAGAGCAGTATATGAAGACTCTTACAGAGCTTGGGCTAAAGCTATACAAGGAAAAAGATTTTGAACTATGATTTTTGACTTTTTAAAGCCCAGTAAAAAGCCAGCTTTCACTGCCCCTGAAATTGTAAATAAAGAGGTAGACGCCAGCACACTCAAGCTTCAACTCGAAGCTGTTCAAGCAGTTTCACACCAACTGATAAACCAGACAGATTTAGACGAAACACTAGATACAGTTGTAAAGGTGTTGGTAAAAAAGTTGAACTACATCAACCCCAGTATTTATATCCTAAATGATGACAAAAAAACTTTCAGCGTGAAGAAAGTTGATGTCGCCAAGTTATTTCTTTCAATGGCCGAAAAAATCATTGGGAAATCCATCTATGACGTGAAGTTCAGCCTAGAGGATGAGAATCTACTCTCAAAGACAATCACGTCAGGAAAACTGCAACTTTCCAGAGATCTAAATGAACTATTAGCACCGCATATCAGCAAAACAGGAGCAAACATCCTTCAGACATCTCTCGGCCTCGGACTGATAATTGTAACGCCTGTGAATATTGAGTCTCAACCAATCGGGTGTCTCGTACTGACAAAACACGAAACTGAGATAACCGAGGCCGAACTACAACTAATTTCAACATTTAGTGATCAGATCAGTATTGCTATTTATAATGCAAGAAGTTTTGATGAAAAGAAGAAACAACTCGCTTCCATCGAAGAACAGAACTACGATCTGGCGTCGCTTTTCAACTTAACCAGCCAAATCAGTAAATCTTTAGACCCGCAAACTGTTTCTCAAACAGCTGTAGACTCATTACCTCAAAGCGATTTCCTCCTCGGATCCGCCATTCTCAAATTAGATGAGCAAGCTAAAGTTGCAAAAGTGATTGCCTCCACATCTAGCCAACTCAAAGACCAAGTGCTCAAAATCGCAGGCAGTGTAAACGCATTTGAAACAAAGCTAGACTCACCAGAAACCCAAAATTCACCAGTCGTTCAAGCAATCAAAAAACGAGAGGTCGTACATCAAAATGATCTACGCGGTATGCTAACCCCACTACCCGAGAGGGCAGCTGACTTAGTCGCCAGAATCGTTGATTTGAAGTCAGTAGTCGCATATCCCATCGTCTCGCGAGATAAAGTCACCGGCGCCGTTGTATACTTCCTCAAAGGCAAAAAATACGAAGAACTAGCAGAAAACAAAAAACAACTACTTACCACCTACACGCTTCAGATCACAATCGCACTAGAAAACGCAAACCTCTACGCCGAGTCTCAGACAATTCAACAAAACCTCCAAGATGCGCTGTATCAATTGAAAGAGGCGCGACGTCAGGAGCGCGATATGATCGATGTCATGGGACATGAATTGAGAACGCCAATTAGCATTGTTCGCAATGCCCTAGTAATGGTCGAGAAACAATTTGAAAAGGAGAAAATGATGTCACCAGTTGAACTACACAAGTACCTAGACATGGCACTTGAGTCCACTCGTCGCGAAATTACGTTGATCGAGACTTTGCTGAGTGCCACAAAGGTAGATGCCTCCAGAATGCAACTATATTACACCAAGGTAGACCTCAAAGATGTGGTTCACGATGGCATAGAAGGTCAACGAGTGGAGGTAGGTAAAAAAGATCTCCAGATCGTCCATGTTTCTCCAGACGAAGAGATCACGGTATATGCTGACCGTACCCGCATTCAGGAAGTTATGGACAACCTCTATAGCAACGCAGTTAAATATACCCCCAAAGGGAAAATTGAGATCAAAGTCTGGAAAGACGCACAATTCGGTTGGGTCGAAATCAGCGATAACGGTCTGGGAATCAGCGCGGAAGATCTTCAGAATTTAGGAAAGAAGTTCTTCCGCGCCAAGCAATACATCGAAAACGGGAATGGCAATGAGGATGACAACATGGTTATCCGTCCGGGGGGAACGGGCTTGGGGCTTTATGTAGCTTTCAACTTAATCCGGATCATGGGCTGTAAATTGTATATCAATACAGCGCCAGAAAAGGGGAGTGTCTTCACTTTCTGCACCCCGTTGTATACGGGCCAACCGGAAAAACAAATAGATCAGACATTCGACTCTAGCGAGCAGGATCGCAAGGACCACATTCTACTCAACCAGCAAGTACCAAGCCAGCCGCCGAGTTAGTCAGCTGAAATATTCCTACTAAAAAGCTGGACCAACTGGCTGTTTTCCCACTCACCAGCCATAAACATAGTACCTTTACCGCCTTCCAGCAGCCAATCCAAGTAATATTTTATCGGCGGGAAGATCTCTAAATCGTTAACTTTGGCAATCTCAATCCATTCAACCTCACCTTCGTACGTAGATCTACAGCTTTGCATCTCATTTAGCTGAGAATAAAAGCCAAAAACCAGCCAAGTTTGGTTCCGATCTTTATGGAAGTTAATCGCCTGAACTCTCAAGCGAGTTTCTGAAGGAGTCAAACGAATGCTAGTTTCTTCCTCAACTTCTCTAATTGCTGCGGTCAAAGCATCCTCCCCAAAGTCGACGTGCCCACCTGGCAAAGTCCAGAAGCCTGGGAAGTTCTTAGCCGAAGGGCTGCGCTTTTGTAGGAGAACTTTGCCGTCACAGACCACGCAGACTTCGGCTGCGACTTTCAGATCTGCAACTTCGTGGATAGCTTTCTTATCCGACATGGTTAGTAGTTAATTTTTACGGCTTCTTTGACCATCGCCATGGTTTCTTTGGCGACTTCGCGGGCGCGGCGGGTGCCGGCGTCTACGATCTCGGCTACGCGGTCTAGCGGGAAGTCCGCCCGCCGCGCCCGGATAGGCTCTAGAAACTCGTTCAGCGCATTCGCCAGCTTTTCTTTAACCTCTACATCCCCCACAGCACCCTTCACATAACGCTGCTTTAGATCTTCAACCTCCTCTTTATTTGAGTTGAAGAAGTCATGATAAATGAACACAGGGTTACCTTCCACTTTGCCCGGATCGGTAGCGCGAATGCGACTAGGATCCGTATACATCGTCTTCACCTTAGCTTTCACAGTCTCCGCATCGTCGTTTAAATTGATTGTATTGCCTTTCGACTTACTCATCTTGGCATCACCATCAGTACCTACCAAATTACGTTCTACGCCAAATAGGCTATTAAGCTTTGGGTCAAAAATACTGCAATTGTATATGCGATTGAATTTTTGACCGATCTCCCGGGCCAACTCTATCATGGGTGCCTGATCAATTCCCACCGGAACCAAGTTGGCCCGAAATACATTGATATCCGCCGCCTGGCTGACAGGATAGGCTACAAAACCAAATGGCACCGACTCACCAAAGCGTTTATCCTGGATCTCTGCCTTCACAGTCGGATTCCGCAACACCTCAGCATGAGTCACCAAGTTCATAAACAAAATCGTCAGCTCAGCAATTTCCGGGATCATCGACTGGATAAGCATTGTGGACTTCTCAGGATCTAGACCACACGCTAGATTATCTTGGGCTACCTGCAAAACATTGGCACGCACCTTCTCAGGGTTATCAAAGTTGTCTGTAAGCGCCTGGATATCTGCAATCAAATAGAATAGCTCGTACTCATTTTGCAATTTAACGCGATTTTCCACCGATCCCACATAATGTCCCAAGTGCAGAGCACCGGTAGGCCTATCGCCGGTTAGAATGCGTGATCGTTTCAAACCGTCTCCAACCTTAACTTCACAAACATCTACTACTTGAGCAGCAGTTACCTTTAATAAGTCATTTGGAGATATCTCTAAACTGTACTCATTACCTCCCGTTCCCACGCGAACAGCAACTTGCTCTAGAACGCGCTTATCCATATATATAGGAATCTCAAGTCCGATCGGCGATACCATACCCGGTTCAAAGCCAGCTATCTGCATCAATTCTTCTGGCTCAGCCATTCTCAGTTTGTTAATTCCTAATACCTGCTTGAATAGCTTGTTATCTACTTTCGTATCATCTCGGCGTAAAAGAGCAACAGGTCCTTGATTGGTTATAAAGATTAAAGTCGCACAACCTTGAGAAGCATCCAAACCAAATGCCTCTAAATGTTCTTGTACCGACTTACCAACACCTGCAGGTACTCTATGTAGTTTAAACTCAACAGAATGCGATTTTAACGCGATTTCTATTTCAGAAATGGTCAACATTTTGGTATTTTCAATGATTTAATATAGTTTAACGAAAAAAGGGGAGTTTAGACACACAAATTTAGGCCCATTGAGGCCAGCACTTCACAGAAGCATTTTTGTTGAAGTATTTCCTATTCATTACTTCAATTATATAGAAAGAGTGTACCGTTGTACAGGTTGACCACTTCAGGCGACTAAAGAGGCACCCATCACCACCTAACTTCCACAGAAAAAACTATTACCACTATACTGGCAGTGTACTGGTTTGTGAGAATTTCCCGGAGCCTAGCTACACTCAGGGTATACCCCGCAGTCAGAAAACTACACTAAAATGAGAACTCTAGGCGGAGTAGAGGTGGGGCAACTACCAGCGGAGGCTTTACGCATCACAGAATACGTATCAGCTGTGGATAACCACATTTTCGAGCACACACAGCAGTACCACAGAATTACCCCTAGTTAGTACATTTAACCTCACTAAGGAAATGGGTAGGGTCAGGGGAAGACTTCATGACTAACAAAGTTCCCCGTACAAAGATTTTGACCATACCAAAAGTAAACTGTACGGGGAAATCAGCTCAAAACGACATTTTGCCATTTCTGGTAGAATAGGGAAGTTTGATACTCGTTGAAGGCCGATTTCGGGTATACCAAAAAGTCCTTTACTGGTTTTCGTAACAATGTTGTGAATAATTATGGGAAAGATCCAGATTTTAGACGAAAAATTAGTCAATTTGATCGCCGCAGGCGAGGTAGTTGAGCGGCCGGCGTCGGTGGTCAAGGAATTGATGGAAAACTCCCTCGACGCGGCCGCTACGAAGATTATTGTGCGTGTACGCCAAGGCGGCAAAGAAGATATCCAGATTGAAGATAATGGCTCAGGCATCGAACCAGACGACCTCCCTCTAACATTAACCCAGCACGCCACATCAAAAATAAAGACGGTTGGCGATCTAGATAAAATCTTTACCCTCGGTTTCAGAGGAGAGGCCTTAGCCAGTATTGGCTCAGTAGCAGATGTACGAATCGAATCCAAAACAGAGGTCTCAGCCGCGAGCAGCATCAGCTCAGGTTCCAAGACCATTTCCAAAGCTGCTCGCGGGAACACTGGTACCACTATCACAGTTTCCGGCCTTTTTAGGCATATTCCAGCGCGATTGAAATTTCTCAAAACGGATAACACCGAATTTAACCATATATATGATACATTCGTGAATACTGCATTGACGCAGTTAAGTGTTCACTTTGAGTTGTACAACGAAGGCAAGCTCGTCCTCCGACTTCCCGCCGCCACAGAGTTCACAGATAGAGTACAGGACATTTGGGACAAAAATATTGCTACCAACCTTTACCAGACCACCGTTCCAGTCTACGGCGGCGAAGCCATCCTATTTTTAGGGAAGACTGAAATCGCCCGCAAAGACCGCAAACTCCAATACCTATTTATCAACAATCGCTACGTTACAGACCGAGGTATCCAAAAAGCAATCAGCGATGGCTACAGCGGATTTATTAATCGGGAACTTTACCCAGTATACTTTGCCAAATTAACTTTGGATCCCAATGTGGTAGACGTCAACGTTCATCCAAGGAAACTCGAAGTCCGTATCGATAACGCACAACAACTTTTCGGCCAGATCCGCAACGCTGTTGCCGATACCCTAGCACGATCCACAAAGGCAGATATGC
This sequence comes from Candidatus Doudnabacteria bacterium, assembly GCA_016788825.1. Taxonomy (GTDB): domain Bacteria; phylum Patescibacteriota; class Dojkabacteria; order J137; family JAEUSD01; genus JAEUSD01. The sequence continues at coordinate 38,152 of JAEUSD010000007.1, forward strand.
TGTCCAAGATAGCGGCAAATACTGAACTGCCAACGAATCAGGAATCGACCTTTACAGGTTTTAAGCCAACATCTAGTTCTTACACCCCAAAGACCAACACCTACCCGTCAACAAAAAGCTATTTACCAAAAGCAAATAATGAACCGCCGGTAAGACCTACGCAATTCCTACTTAGCGATAGCGCCACCGCTGCAACCGCAACCATTGAAGACTCACCTAGAAACCTGCTGCAACTTTTCAACACATACATCGTTTACCAAAATGGGGCAGAGGTCGTATTTATCGATCAGCATGCAGCAGCAGAAAAGATCACATACGAAAAGCTCCGCAACCAGATCAACCACTCACGATCTCGCCCTCTGTTAACGCCCTTGGTAATCGAGCTAGAGTCAACTAAGTTTAAAAATGAGGTAATTGAGTTGCAGGAGGAGCTGAAGCAAATGGGGCTCGAGGTAAGCGACTTTGGTGGCAAATCTATACAGGTGAGTGCTTTGCCCGAACTGACTCCACATTTAAATGTAGCAAGTTTCTTGCAGGAACTAGTTGGGCGAAATGACCCGGGGGTAGACTGGCCGGCGCTGAGTCAGACAGGTATCCCACAGACTACCCATATTCGCATTGCCACAATGGCTTGCCACGGCTCCATCCGCGCCGGCCAGAGACTCTCAGCGCCTGAGATGCAACAACTTATTTCAGATTTAGCCAAGTGTGAACTACCCTACAACTGTCCTCACGGTCGGCCTGTTTCATGGGTGTTATCTCAGTCAGATTTAGAACATAATTTTAGACGCACATTATGAACATTCGCAACAAATTGCTTCAAGCAACAGTGGTAGTAGTTATAGCTGGGAGTTTAATCTCTGGTGGGTTGTTTGCGCTTATCAGTGCAATCAATAACCAGGAGAGTAGGCTAACCCCGGTTCCTGATGACACTATTACACTTAGTTTTGTAAATAACCGTAGGAGCGAGAAGCACTCGTTGGAGTTGGAGATAGCCAACACCCCAGAAGCTCTCACCAAAGGGTTGATGGGCAGGCAGAGCCTGCCGTCCAATGGGGGGATGTTTTTTGTTTTTGATCGTCCTTTACCGCTTACCTTCTGGATGAAGGATACACTGATTTCACTGGATATTATATTCCTGGACAGCGATCTGAACGTGGTGACAATTTACAGATCTGTGCGTCCAAACCAAACAGAGGAGACCTATCCTGCTTCTGCTTACAGTCAGTATGTGATCGAAACCAATGCTGGCTGGGCGACCTTGGTCGACCTCCGAGAATCTGATCAATTTTTTATCGAATAACTCACTTGAAGTGTTCACTTTTTGTAAACAGAAGGCTAGAAAGGGCTACCTATCAGGCCATTCCGGGGTGCCATAATTGGAACATAAAAACCCCTAACTAGTTGACAATATTTACTCTGAGCAGTATTATATTCATGTAATCAAAAAAGATTACAAGGCAAAAAGGCAGTAAAATAGTTAAAAGTGCAAGCAAAAAACCTCCGCAAGGAGGTTTTTTGTCGGTAGATTTTTCCACTTATCAGAGCCCACCACCACGTACTATGATCAGAAATACTTAACCCAGATCATGTCATTGATGAGTTCATAGACACTGCTTACCCTGCAGGGCTAGAGCCGGAAGAAGCAGAGACACTAAGATTGACACTACAAGCGAAGAGAGCTCAGCTTGAGGGCTAATAAAAATCATCCCTCCACAAACATATCTAGCTGCTCCTTAAACAATCCAGATACGTATTGAGTTCTCTCTGTCCAAAAATCTCCCCTCTTTATTACCTCCAAATTCCCTAGCATCTCATCTAGCCAGCTTTTCCCCAACTCAGACTCTTCGTAGACTCTCCGGACAAAACTATCGTCTGCTTGTACCAGAAGGTTAAACACATCATGGACTCCCTTAATAAGGGAAACGAAAATCAAAGGACAGTCTTCAGCTGTGTTAACAATAGACCTTATTATACTTAGAGATATATTGATAAAATTTTCAGGTTCAGCGTTCATCACTATATAAAGGACATTCCTCAACTCACTTTCTTCCTCTTCGGTCAAAGACTCTTGAGCAAAGTCTACAACCGTAGGTCCGGCCTTTTGCGCAGCACATAGAAGAAAATCCAACTTTTGTACTAGCGGCCTTCTTTCAAAATTGGAATCAGGCACAGGTTATTTTTTTAATCAACGGCAAATATATCATATAGTTGATGCAAACACGACCCTATCACTCAAGGGACACCTCTGCTAAAGATCTGATATAATCAGTTCAGAAAGTTTAGGATTTTAAATTTAGATATTAGTATTCATATACATGTCTTACCTTGTACCAACAGTTATCGAAAAGAGTCGCGAAGGGGAGAGGGCCTACGATATTTATTCCCGTTTGCTCAAAGATCGGATAATTTTTTTGGGCAGCCCCATCAACGATGATGTAGCCAATGCTGTAGTTGCTCAGTTGCTATTCCTAGAAAAAGAAGACCCGGAGAAAGACATTACAATGTATATTCATTCTCCAGGAGGAGTTATCTACTCCGGACTAGCGATCATCGACACGATGAACTTGATCAAGCCAGACGTGGCAACCGTCGCCGTAGGAAGCACCGCCTCCATGGGGACTATGATCTTGACCAGCGGCGCAAAAGGCAAACGTTTTGCATTACCACATTCAACTATCCACATGCACCAACCATTGGGCGGGGCAGAGGGACAGGCGTCTGACTTGGAGATTACAGCGAAAGAAATTCTAAGGCTAAAGGACTTGCTCGTAGATATGCTCGAAGAATCAACGGGTCAAAAACGAGACCAAATCATCCACGATATTGATCGTGATAAATACCTGACAGCAAACCAAGCCAAGGAATATGGCTTGATAGATAAGATCATTAAGAAGAGAGAAGACGCAAAATAATTAGCAGAATAATATTTTAACCCGGGCGGTTCTGTCGAACCGCCCGGGTTTTATTGTATAATCCTTTCGCGGGCATTTAGCTCAGTTGGTAGAGCGCTCCCTTGACGTGGGAAAGGTCGCAGGTTCGAACCCTGCAGTGCCCAAACAAACCCCTTGACGTCTTTGTTACAATCTTAGATATGAATACCGATCCATTTTTAGCCTCACTTATCGCCACACTAGCCGTGGGCGCAGTTGCATTCTTTGCCGTGTTTTTGCTCACCTCAGCACAGAGCCGTTTGAGGAGTCTCACTAGGTACTTAATTACCCTGGCAGCCGGAGTGTTGATCGGGGATGTTTTCCTACATTTACTACCCGAACTTGTCGAAGAGCAGGGCGGATATACCACTGAGACCGCAATATTTATCCTAGCTGGAATTCTAGTTTCTCTGACTATCGAGTCGCTCATCCATTGCTACAACCACGACCACTACACAGAAGGAACACACGAACACCACAACCCCGCTGCCGCATACCTTAGCCTGATCAGCGATGCTTTGCATAATTTCCTAGATGGGATCAGCATCGCCGCTAGTTTCATACTCAACCCCGTCACTGGAGTAATTACTACAATCGGGATTTTTCTCCACGAGATCCCTCAAGAACTCGCCGATGTAGCTATCTTGTTGCACAGCGGCTGGGAACGCAAGAAAGTCTTGCTAGGTAACGTACTCACTGCATTAACCGCAGTTTTGGGAATGATTGTATTCTTCTTAGTTAGCGAGATTTCTCCCGCATTAACTACCACCCTGGTAGGGTTTGCTATTGGACAACTAACTTACGTCGCATTAGCTGACCTTCTACCCGAGATCCACAAGCACAAGACAACAAAAAGCTACGTGATTAGCGTAGCTTTGTTTGTAGTTGGTTTGGTTGTAATGGGCTTGTTGCTAGGGCTTGAAGCCTAAAAGCTCCCTTATGGTATAATTCCCTGCCTGCACTTAAAGACCCTGCCATTGCCAAGTTGAAATTCAAGCCTGTATTTTGTAATTACGGGCAAACTGCCACCATAACCAAATGGAACCTGATTCGAATAATAGTACATATGACTTAGATGTGTTGCGTCATTCTGCCGCGCATGTGTTGGCTATGGCAGCATTACGCCTCTTCCCAGATGCGCGGGTAGGGGTAGGCCCAGTGACGGAGGAAGGTTTCTACTACGACTTTGAATTCCCCACACCTATTACCGAGGCAGACTTAAGGCAGATAGAAGCAGAGATGAACTTAATCATCCAAGAAGGGCTAGCTTTCCAGCAAATCGTAGTCAGCAAAGACGAAGGTTTCGACATTTTGCTCAAGCGAGGTCAAATATTCAAAGCCGAGCTATTACGCGAGATCCCCGAAGCTGAAGCCAGTTTCTACAAAACTGGGAACGAATTTATCGACTTATGCCGAGGGCCACATGTGGCAGGGACAAACAACGTAGGAGTGGTAAAGTTGATCGATTTACAAGACGTGAACTGGCGCGGCGATCCGACGCGCCCTAGTCTCCAAAGAATCCATGGTGTAGCTTATCCATCTCTGGAAGAGCTGCAAGCCTACCTCCGAAGACGCGAAGCAATCAGCAATCGAGATTTCCGAAAACTTAGCAAATTCCTACAACTCACTTTAGGCGACCAAAGTGAGGTTGTGTATACACCAGGCGGAACGCTTGCGTTCCGCCAGATCCAGAAAGTGATCTCCGACAAGTTCCGCCAACAAAGTTACGACGAAATCTTGGCATCCCCCATCCGTAGCCTGGAACAAGTAGAAGAGAGCATGGACAAGTTTTACACCCACAAGAACCGAAGTTACAAAGAATTACCCTTACGCGTATTTACAAACCTACGTAACGAGCTCGATGCCCCCACAAGGATCATCGGCCGCGAGTACAACTCCGTAACATCATTAACATTTAAATCCTACTTTCAACCCCAAGAAAAGTTTGCCGAACTCCAGGCCCAGCTATCTGCCATAGTTGAATCACTAGATCAATTGAAGTTACCTCGGAGCTTGGCCCGCATAGTGGTTTCGGACCACGAGTCAGAGCTACTGACCCAGATCAGCGAGATCATGCAGCGAAAAGGAATTTCTCAGACACATATCATCAAGCCTAATATCTCGGGTGCTGAAATTGAATTCGTCGCCGAAGACAGCCTAGAAAGAGAGTGGGAGATCTGCCACACCTACTACTCCGAGGGAGCAATTGAATACGTAGATAAGTCCGGTCAGATGGTAAAAGGAAACACATTATGCACTCATTGGACTGTAGAGAAATTACTCGCCTTCTTTATCGAGGATCAAGAAGGACTACTCCCACTGTGGCTAGCGCCTGTACAAGCAATCATTATCCCGATTGCAGAAGAACAGCTGGATTTCGCCGAAAAGATCCAAGATACACTCATCACCAATGGATTGCGCGCGCAAATCGATGCGCGCGCAGAGACAATGCAGGCCCGAATCAGGCATGCAGAACTATTGAAAATCCCTATCATAATCGTGATCGGCGAAAAAGAACGCCAAAACAACTCTGTGTCCCTGCGATTGCGCAGTCAACGCGAACTAGGACTCGTGTCGGAAGAAAGCCTTGTAGAAACGATCTTAAGTTTGTATAGCTAAGCTTTTTTTGCTATCATTCTATTTGATTTTACTAGGAAAATAAGATTCGATTCACAAGATCACATCGCAAATTTAATAACAACAAGCCCAAGTTACCTTTCTTCGAGCGTAATGGATTTATTCAGGCAGCTCAAATGTTGGTGGTAACAGATGGAGGAGAGAGTTTGGGTGTGCTGGACAAACAAACAGCCCTCAACAAAGCTAGAGAATTAGAGTCAGATTTGGTTCTAATCAACCCTCAAGCCACCCCTCCGGTAGCCAAAATCATTGCTTGGTCGAAGTTCAAGTACGAACAGAGCAAGAAGAAGAAAAAAGCGATGAAGAATAAAGGCAGTGAGGTAAAGGAGATGTGGTTCAAACCATTCATCGAATTAGGTGATATGGAGCACAAAGTGGGCCGAATCAAAGAGTTCTTAGAAAAAGGAAACAAAGTAAAGATCACAATCCGAGCAGGACGCGGACCTATCAACCGAGAAAAGATGTCTGCCACTTTGGAAAAAGTGCTCGAGATGTTAAACTCTGTGGCCGAGGCAGAAGGGGATCGCAAGCAGGAAGGCCGAAATGTAATAGTATTCGTAAAACATAAGTAAGTTAAGAAAATAAAATGGCATCTAAACTCAAGAAAGTAAAAGCAAAAACACACAAAGCTACCAATAAACGCTTCAAAGTAAGCGCTTCAGGCAAAATCATGCACCTTGGACAAGGCGCAGGCAATGGTCATAGCAACAGCTACAAAAACCGTCGTCAACGCTTAACCACCAAGTCTATGAGAGCTATGGGTAGCAACAAGGAACGTATCAAAGTATTAAGACTATTAGGCAAATAATATGAGAATTAAACGCGGAGCTCAAAAGAACAAGAAACACAAAGCCGTGCTACAAAGCACAAAAGGTTATCGCATGAGCTATAACCGTCTATACCGCCGTGCGATAGAAGCCGCATTGCACGCAGGACAATACAACTTTGCACATCGCCGCCACCGCCGCGCTCAAATGCGTGACCAGTGGATCAAGATCATCTCGGCAGCCCTCGCTGAGTCCCAAGTCAGCTACCATGACTTCATGGGAAATCTGAAGCGTCACAACGTAGTTCTAGACCGTAAAGTACTAGCAGAAATCGCCCAAAACAATCCGCAGCACTTTAAGCAGCTAGTAACAGAAACTGCGTAATACTCATTGACGTGAATAAAGATCAAAACCTAGACACAACAAAGAAGCAATTAGCTTCAGATTTGAACTCAGCGAAGCAGTCTACTGACGTGGAAAAGCTGAGAGAGCAGTATCTAGGCAAGAGTTCACCCATCCAAAAAGCACTCCAGAATCTCAAAGAACTCCCAGCAGAAGAGCGTAAAGCCGCAGGAGGAAAACTAAACCAGTTGAAGCAAGAATTAGAAACCCAAATCAATGACAAACTAACCGCTTTGCGCGAGGCAGAATACAATTCTCGGCTGGCCGGGGAGAGTTTAGACCTTGATTTGCCACCGTTAGCGGCCAGCCAAGGATATTTGCACCCTGTCACCCAAGAGTTGGAACGCATCGTTGATATCTTTCAACGCATGGGGTTCTCGGTACAGGAGCCATTTATGGTCGATGACGAGTACAACACATTCACAGCATTAAACATTCCTGAGGGGCATCCAGCCCGAGATATGTGGGATACAATCTACCTAGAAGACGACAACTTGCTCATTACTCATACATCCTCAATGCAAAACAGAGTGATGTCCAGCAAGCAGCCCCCAATCCGCACGATTGTGCCAGGAAAATGCTTCCGAAATGAGGCAACTGACGCTACCCATGAACATTCTTTCTATCAGCTAGAAGGAATATATGTAGATAAGAATATCAAGTTGTCAGATTTGATCGGAACACTATCTGAATTTTTGAACCAGTACTTCGAAACCAAAGTGCCCATTAAGATTCAACCGACCTTCTTCCCCTTTGTGGAACCGGCATTAGAAATCATGATGCCTCGCCCTAAACTGGGAGGTAAGTTAGATCTGGAAAATTTCAATCCTGAGACGACCGATTGGCTTGAAGTAATTCCTTGTGGACCAATTCATCCCAATGTACTGAAGGAAGCTGGAATCGACGCCACGAAGTACTCAGGCTTTGCTTGGGGCATGGGTTTGGAAAGACTAATAATGATCAAACGCCAAATTAACGACCTACGATATTTTCACTCAGGTCGAATAGATTTCTTAAATCAATTTTAAATGCTTTTATCACTTAAGTGGCTTCAAAAATATATTCCAGATTTCCAGATAAACAATCTGGATAGCTTCAGATACAAAGTAGATACACGACTGAGTGAGGTTAAGTCTGTGGAAGTGAAAGGACTCGGTTTGGAAAAACTTTTTACTGCTCAAATCTTGGAAGTAGAGGCTCACCCTAAGAGCGAGAAACTCCATGTGTGCAAAGTAACCATGGACGGGAAAGAACAAATCCAGATCGTGTGCGGTGCCCCAAATGTAAGGCCTGGCCTGGTGAGTGTACTGTGCTTACCTGGCGGGAAAGTCTACGCACCAGGCCATGCAGAGAGCGGTGTCTTGGAGATCGGTGTCCGCGCTGTCGCGGGAGTAGATTCAAATGGGATGCTGTGCTCAACTGCGGAGCTCGGCCTGAACGACCACCACGATAGCATTATTGAACTGCCGAGCTCCACCCCTTTGGGCGAAGATGTCACAGACCAATTCCTTGACACTGTCATTTATATCGAGAACAAGGCATTTCCTCATCGCCCGGATGTATTCTCTCATGCAGGGATCGCCCGCGAATTCGCAGCAATCTTTAGTAATGAGTACAAAGGTGTTGAAAAGACAGCAGAATTCATTGCAAAAGCGGAAAACACGCTGCCACTAGAGGTGGAAATCAAAGCATCAGAAGGTTGTCAGAGATTTAGCGCTGTAACCTTGTCAGATCTCAAGGTTGGCCCATCGCCCCTTTGGCTACAGATTTTGCTGAACTATTGCGGCGTAAGGGCGATCAACAACGTAGTCGATGTTACAAATTATATGATGCTAGATATGGGGCAACCTATGCACGCTTTTGACTATAGCAAGGTTGCTGAACACAAACTTACCGTACGCATGGCCCGTGCAGAAGAGGAACTCACCACCTTGGATGGCAAAGAACGCAAATTATCTAAAGAAATGTTGGTAATCGCTGATGGAAAGGCTGCCCAAAGTATCGCCGGCATTATGGGTGGGGCCAGCACAGAGATTGCAAATGACACACAGGCGATAATCTTGGAAGCTGCCAACTGGGAAATGTACCGTATCCGCCGAACTTCTCGTGAATTGGGGCTACGAAGCGAAGCTTCTACACGCTATGAAAAAGGAATGTCTCCCGAATATACAGCTATTGCAGTAGTCAAAGCAGCAAATATGTTACTTGATCTGGCTGGAGCAGAGGTAGCAGGGGAACTGATCGATATTTACCCAGAAGCGGCAGAAGCCAAGCTTATTCCTTTCGAACTAAACTCTGTCGCCCATTTGCTCGGCGTACAGATAGACAAACAACAACTAATCGACATCTTGGAAAATCTGGAGTTAGAACCACAAAACCCAGAGCAGATCCCTGCAGACGCGTTGGCGCGGGCAGATATGCACACGGAATTGATGATCAAAGTGCCCGCGCACCGTCGAGACATCAATATTGGGGCTGACATTCTTGAGGAAATAGGTCGCTATTACGGTTACGAGAACTTTCCTCTCACACTACCCAAGCGCGACCTATTTCCTGCTGAAGTAAACAAACATTTTCACGCCAAACTTGAGCTTAAACACCTCATGGCAGCGAGTGGCTTGCACGAGATTTTCACCTATTCCATGATCGGAGCAGAACTGCTAGCAAAATCTTTGCTGACACCAAAAGGTTTACTGAAAGTTGTAAACCCCATATCCCCAGAATTAGCATTTGTGCGCAATACACTCATCCCCAGCATTCTGGAAAAAGTAAAAGTTAACCAGAATAAGTTTGGGACTTTTGGACTGTTTGAAATCTCACAAGTCGCTATTCCCCAAGGTGGCAAACTACCCGAACAGCCAGCAATATTATCTGGCGCTTACATATCTGAGGACGGTGAGACAGCATACAGGCATCTCAAGCAGGCGATTGTGTCTCTACAACAAAAATACCCTGGGAAAATCGCGCTAGAAGCTACCAAGAATGCTCCAGCATACATGCACCCGAGTAAGTGTGGTCAGGTAACTTTTGGGGGTAAACCTATCGGTTTTATCGGTGTTCTACACCCCAAGGCTGGCGACAACTTTGAATTTGGAAATAACGGTGTCGCCGTCTTCGAGATAAACCTTTCTGAGATCTTGAACTTCGTACCTGAAGTGCGACAATTCCGCCCACTGGCAAAAGTCCCTGCCGTTGTAAGAGATATTAGTTTCTGGGCAGATAAGGGTTTCTCTATGCAAGAACTTTCCACCAAATTGTCTGGCGCGAATATTCCTGACCTTGAATCATCGGCCGTTCTTTCCACATATACCAAAGACGCCAAGCGCAGCTATACAGTACGGTTTACTTTCCAACCGTATGACAAAACTCTCACTCAAGATGAGATAAACTCACGCGTAGAGGCCATAAACAACGCGCTCAAATCTTCGGGCTACGAACTAAGATAATTTCAGAAGAACACCTTGCCCAGGCTAAGTGCCTAGGTAATATCACGGACGTGTGACAGAGAAAGCTGGGCTAACTAGAGTAGTGTATGTACCGGTAGTTGTTCCAGTAATATTTCCAGTCATGTAGAAAGTATAGTTTACCGTGTTTCCTGCACCAGGATCTGGAACAGGCCAGTTGTTGCGAACAAACACCGTTGGGCCACCCGCAGGGTTACCAGCAGCTACAGCAGCGCCTCCATTGGCCTGAGAGAACAAGCGCATTGTATTCAAAGTCATTGGCGCCGAAAGTGTGACTGTAACGTCCAACACAGCACCGGCAGTCCATACCAATGGGCTAGCTGGGTTGAAAGTGAACGTGGCAGTTGGCAAAGTCCCTACAGTCACCTGGACGGGAGAACTGAAGTTTGTTGTAGTACCATCTGTTGCTCGCAGCATCACTGTATACGTACCCGGCTGCAAAGCACCCGGAAGCGCAAATGTTTGATCAAAGGCATTGTTTGTCGGTACTTGAGCACCAAGACGTTTTGCGGCGGTACAATTGGCAGCAGCATTGCAGTCAAAGTAGAATTCTACATTTGTTACGGCGCCACCAGTCGAGTATACATTCCCTGTGTACCTCACGTTACCACCAGCAGAGGTGACTGCCACATTCTGGAAGAATGGTCCATTGATCCCACCTCCAGTTCGATCAATATTGCACTGCTCAGTTGGACCACCATTAGGTGTCTTTTGCTCAGCCAAATATTTATCCAAGAAACCTTGCAAGGAAGGCGCTGGCATGCGGAAACTAGTCACAATCAGGTCCGTTGCTTTGCCTAGCGCCTCATCTATCGGGCGGGCTAGCCTATCCGTTTGATCTACACACACTCGCACCTTGGCTCTCGTGTTATCCACTGGGTAGCCCGCACCTTCCAACCCAATTCGAAGACCAGCGTTCAAACCCACATTACCTCCCAAACATTCACCGCCACAACCAGGGATATCGATTATCCCACCAGGGCGAGGGAATGGAGTAGCGGCAGCAAAGTATTCAGTTCCCCCAATCTTTGCCATATAATCTTTGACCCAAGGGGAAACCGCGTTTTCTCCAAATGCATTGAAGTCCATGTATTGGTTGTTGTTATTTCCAATCCAAGCAATAGTTACGTAGTCAGGTGACCAGTTTGCAATCCAAGCATCAGTACTGTTCTCCGAAGTACCGCTCTTTGCGGCATTGTCGCGTCCATCCCAAGAGAGCAGGTGATTGTTCAAAAGTGTTTGGTTGATCAAGTATGCCGCTCGCTCATCGCCGACTTTCTTCGGCTCAGGTTTGTGCTCGTAGACAACATTCCCTTCGCGATCGGTAATCTTGTAAATGATCTCGCTTTGTAACAAGTTTCCTCCCGTAGCAAATACACCATAACCTTGCGCATGTTCTACTGGTTTTACATCAGCTCCTCCCAAGATCACAGACGGACCATATTGCGAGTTATCTTTATATGTCGTGTAACCAAATTCGCGCATCACATCCAAGAATCTTTCAGTTCCAATCATTTCCAAGATCACAATTGCAGGCAAGTTACGTGACTCACGCAACATCTGTCCTACTGTAGTCTTATCACTTACCCCGAAGTAGGTACCGTTCCAGTTTTTGATAGTATAGCCACCACCTGGATCAATCGGCACATCGGGTAGCAACGAAGCAGGGAACACCAAGCCTTGTCTATACGCCTCGTAAGTTCCCATCGGCTTGGTGCTAGAACCTGGAGACTGCAAACTTGTGAGAACATTTACCTGCGCGTTAAAGAGACAGTTTGCTTTGTCGTCGTTTATACATTCATCTTTTTCGAAATAGCTTCGTGAACCAACCATTGTAATAATTTGCCCTGTGCTAGGCACCGTAGTCATCAAAGCTGCATTGCGGAAGGCATAAGTCTGCCCATAGCTACTTACAGCATCGAGCACGGTACGCTCAGCAACTTGCTGCAAATCATAATCAAGAGTTAGGTAAATTTTGTAACCACCATTTTGCAATTCGGTAAGCTCAAACGGCTTCTCACCGTTGTTGTAATTACGCTGTTGCAGTAGTTCCAACGCATAGTCGACTGCGTGTCCAGCTTTCTTTGTGGTAAAGATTGGCTCACGATAAGTGATCTGCTGTGCGATAGCCTCGTCGATCAGCTCAGGAGTGACCAGATCATCAGCTTCCTGGTCATCAATCTGTTGACGATACTGTGAATTGATCTGATCTCTGTGCACTCGTAACTGGTTGAGCACATGGTTCTCTTGACGAGACTTTATACGCTTTTGCTTTTCTTCTGTATTACCTCCGATAGTTGGAGAATAGTAAGTCGGGTTCTGAATCATCCCCGCGAGAATGGCAGCTTCAGCCAGTGTTAAGTCTTTAGGCTGCTTGCCAAAATAAAATTCAGAAGCAGAAGTTAGTCCATAAATGTTCGAACCAAATGGGATAACTTGTAAGTAAAGCTCCAAGATCTCATCTTTTGAATAGGCCTGTTCAACCTTGATAGCAGCCAAAATCTCTTGCAACTTACGGTCAACAGTTGGCTGATCTTGGTTTGTCTGGATCTTCACAATCTGCTGGGTGATCGTACTTCCTCCACAGCTTACCGCTCCAGAACGTAGGTTCAACACAGCACAACGCACAATAGCAATTGGATCAAATCCTTGGTGGTTGTAGAAATCAATGTCTTCAGAAGCCAAGAACGCCCACTTCACCAAAGGTGGAATGTCTTCAATATTGAGAGGATCGCGGTTGTAGTTGTTGAATAGCTTGTAAAGTTCCTTGCCCTTGCGATCGTAAAACACGCTCGCGAGTTCTCGCTCGCGGAAGATATCGTCAATAGACTTAATCCCAGCATCAAGCTTCTGAATATATGCAAAGAACCAAAGTCCCCCCGCAATTGTCACAAAGCAGAATACAGCCAGCAAAGCCAATAAGACTTTCTTTAGCTTCTTCTTTGTAGTGGGAGACATTTTTTTGCGTGTAGCAAAAAACTTCTCGAACTTGCTGCGGATCTGGGCCCGGGGGCTGTTCTCAGCAGCAAGCTGCAGACGCGACTTAGCCGGGCCCACATTCTTTGGCATTTTGGAGTTTAGATCTACTCTGGCAACCATTAGTGTTTATCTAGTTCATAAGTGTACTACATCTTTAGTGACCGCCGCTACATTCTACACTAGTAATTTATTCTATACCATTAGTCGGAGGTGGTATACAACCAGAAGTTGGTAAAAATGGAGTGGAAATAGGCAAAGATTATTTAGGAGACCACCTGTTTTAGTTAACTAAAGTGCTAGGAGCTTAAGTTAGCGGCTAGAATGTTTACTAGTCCTACCAAATTCAAAATTCCGAACAGTATCACCAAGAAGCCAGCCGTGTGGAGAAAGAATTGTTTGAATTTCGATTGCGCAAATTTCACACTGGCGAAACTGATCAAGGCCAACATCGGCAATGTACCAAGTGCAAAGACAAGCATTGTCAAAGCCCCGGATTGGATATCCCCAGTGGCAATTGCCTGAAACTGCATCGACTGAGTGAAAGCGCAAGGCAGAAAGAAAGTAGCAACCCCCAAGAGCAGAGGTTCCCAGATGGCCGAACTTGATTGAGAGAAAAGTGTGAGCCGTTTGCTCATCCCTGCGGGTAAATGTAACTGGAACGCTGCCAACTTATTTACTCCGAGCAAATTTAGCC
>JAEUSD010000008.1:0-24598 GCA_016788825.1 Candidatus Doudnabacteria bacterium
CTGGTCACTATTAGACAACTTCGAATGGGACAAAGGCTTCTGGCCGCGCTTTGGCTTGATAGAAGTTGACTTCGAAACCCAAAAGCGCACCATCCGCCAAAGCGCGAAGAAGCTAAATAGTGTAGTCTGGGGTATATACTGATTGCATATCCGGGTGCTACAATCTTGAATGACAAATCGCTACACACACTCATTCTATCGTTCAGAGTCTGAAAGAGGAGCTGCTTACAGTAAACTAAAGACTCCTTTTCAAATAGAAGAGAATGGGATTCAGATTGTTGGAGTTGAGTTCCGCAATTTTATGACCCTCAAAGATGAATATAATAACACTGGTACGCTACAACTGAAGTTCTGCTTCACACAAGATGACACTACTTCTGTTGATGCAAACAGTTATAAATTGGTGATTTTTTTCACAGAAAGGCAGCACGATACCGTCGAGGACGAGTCTGATATAAATGGAGGGTTTATTCTTGGCGAGGGAGAACTTTCAGATATGTATGTGAATTACCATTCCTCCTCAGGTTTTGAGCCCATATCTAAACAGGTGCTTGACGCGGCAGGGATTATTGCTGTCGGGGTATTCGAAGCCTCACGCTAGTCTTTAGCACCCTTGCCACGTGGCTGCTAATTATTGTAAACTTGGCAGCAATGACGACACGCCAAAAGCAATTACTTGCCGCCATAATCCATGAGTTCATCGAAACCGCTAATGCGGTAGGTTCTGTGAGCCTTTATGATAAGTACAAATTCAATGTCAGCCCGGCTACTATCCGTAATGAGATGGCGGCGCTGGTGAGGGAAGGGTACTTGGATAAGCCACACTCCAGCGCCGGCCGTGTACCCACCACGCTAGGGTTGCGCATGTTCATCGAAGAGATGATGGAAGATTTAGAAGAACTCGATGTACTGACCAAAACTCAAGTCCGCCAGCAATTTCACCACGCAAGGTTCAACAAAGACTCCCTTATTCGCGAAGCATTGTCTACGCTGACTAAGGTGGCCCACAACCCTACAATTGCCTTGGTTGGGACTGAAATCTACTATGCAGGGTTGTCAGATATGTTGGATATCCCAGAGTTTCAGGAATTGGACAATTTGAAGCGGCTTTTGGCAATGCTCGAAGATTACGCAAAATTGTCCAAACTATTCAATCATGGCCGTGCAGATCAAGATGTCAAAGTACTCATCGGCGAAGAGACCGAAGCTGAAGAGTTTCGTGACTACGCAATTGTCTTCGCCGAACTCAGGCTGCACGGCGACCAACACGGTTACATCGCAGTTATTGGCCCGAACCGTATGCCGTACCAGAAGATTATCCCAGCTGTAGACTACGTGGCCAAAACGATCAGCAATGTCGTAAGTGGTTGGTAACCCAGACTTTTATATTTGAATACTAAGTTATGTCTAAAGACAAATCTCAAACCGTTGTCCAGCCAGAAAATATCGAAATGGAAGCCTTGAAGGCTGAGTTGGAAAGACTCCAGAAAGAGTTAGAGCAGAAGGAAAATGATAGACTACTTGCCCGTGCTGACCTTGAGAACTATCGAAGACGTACTGAGGCGGACAAAGCAAAGTACGGACTGATTTCGAACATGCAGATAGTTATGGGGATACTGGAGGTAATCGATGATATTCAACTTGCGCTTCAGGATGAAGGTTTGGATAAGGATAGAGCTGTTGAGATGCTGAAGATTGGCTCAGATAAACTGAATGCCAACTTACAAATGAATGGATTAGAGAAAGTTGATGTAAAGATCGGAGATAAGTTTGACTCGGCTACCATGGAAGCGATAACAACAGTTGCGGTGGATTCTGAAGACAAAAACAATACCGTTGTTGCTGTCGTCAGTGCAGGCTATAAGTACGCCGGCCAAGCCGAAATGCTCAAAACGGCAAAGGTTATAGTGGGACGTCAGAAATCTTGACAAAACTGATTAGCACTCATATACTTACACTGCTAATTTAAGTAACTGTTAATTTTAATCATATGGGAAAAGTTATTGGAATTGACCTAGGAACAACAAACTCTGCTGTGGCTGTGATGTTGGGCGGTAAGCCCGAAGTAATTACAAACAAAGAAGGTATGCGTACCACGCCTTCTGTGATTGCAATTTCTGTAGATACAAAGGATGAGATCGTAGGCATGACTGCCAAGAACCAAATGGTGACCAACCCAGAGCAGACCTTCTACTCTGTGAAAAGGTTGATCGGAATGGAGTACTCCGACCCAGCAATTGCCGAAGATCTGAAAACTTTGCCTTACAAGACTCGCAAGAACAAAAAAGGTGGAGTAGAGATTCAGTTTGGAGAAGAATGGGTTGCTCCTGAAGCGATTTCGGCTAAAGTTTTGGCAAAGATCAAACGTGATGCTGAGGCGTTTTTGGGCGAGACGGTGACCGATGCGGTGGTGACAGTTCCTGCATACTTTAACGATTCACAGAGACAGGCGACCAAAAACGCCGGAAAGATTGCTGGACTAAATGTCCTTCGCATTATCAATGAACCGACCGCTGCAGCACTTGCTTATGGGCTAGACAAGAATAAAGAAGCCACAATTGCGGTTTATGACTTGGGAGGTGGAACCTTCGATATCTCCATTCTCGAGATCGGAGATGGTGTATTTGAAGTTAAATCTACGAATGGAGATACTCACTTGGGCGGAGACGATTTTGACCAAAGAATTATTCAGTATCTTGTAGATGAATTCAAAAAAGAGCAAGGAATTGATTTGAAAGAAGATGCAGCAGCTTTGCAGCGGCTAAAGGAAGCTGCTGAAAAAGCAAAGATTACATTGTCCTCAGCTGAGAATACAGAGATCAACCTGCCATATATTACAGCAGATGCAAAGGGTCCAAAGCATATGCGTTTGACTCTTACTCGCTCTCAATTAGAAAAGATTGTGATGGATTTGGTTGAGCAAACAACCAAGCCTATTGATAAAGCGCTCAAGGATGCTGGTGTTTCTAAGTCTGATATTGACGATGTAGTGCTTGTGGGGGGGATGACACGTATGCCTCTGGTTCTGAAGACTGTAAAAGAGTATTTTGGACGTGATCCACACCAAGGTGTAAATCCTGATGAAGTGGTCGCCGTAGGAGCTGCTATCCAAGGCGCGGTCTTGGCCGGCGACCAGAGTGTGCAGGATATTACCTTGTTGGACGTTACCCCATTGTCACTCGGGATCGAAGTTAATTATGGGGAGATGCATGTGATGATCCCTCGCAATACCACAATTCCTACCGAGAAAACGGAAGATATGTTCACGACTGCCGCTGACAACCAAACAGCGATAGACATCAAGGTACTGCAAGGTGAACGTCCAATGGCGGCGGATAACAAAGTCCTAGGGACGTTCCGTCTCGACGATATCCCCTCCGCCCCTCGTGGTGTGCCACGTTTCGCTGTGACTTTCAAAATCGATGCCAACGGTATCTTGAATGTAAGTGCTAAGGATGTGAAGACAAACAAAGAGCAAAGCATCACGATCACTGCATCTACTCAGTTGGATGAGTCTGAGGTTGAGCGTTTGGTAAAAGAAGCTGCTGAGAACGCTTCTAAGGATAAGGAGAAGCAAGAACGTTCCAAAGTACGCAACGAAGCTGAAACACTAGCTTACCAAGCCGAGAAACTAACCCGTGATCACGGAGATAAGATCCCAGCTGAAGACAAAACCAAGCTTGAGGAGGAAGCCAAGAAGCTTGCTGAAATGGCTAAGAAAGAAGACTTCGACCAAGAGGAGCTAAAGAAAGCTAACGAAGAATTCACTCAGTTGCTTCAAAATACAGGCGCTAAAATATACGAGCAAGCCCCAGGTGAAGCAGGCTCAGAGCCAGCTGACACAACAAACCCAGGCGGCGATGACGACTCCAGCAAAGCGAAAAAAGACGACCCCGCCGCCGAAGGAGAAGTGGTTTAGCCTCCCTAATGAGGTAAACTTCGCAAGAACTACACTTCAACAAAGGCGTTGATTGATGAATGAAGCTGCGCTGTTGCACTATTAAAAGCTAAGTCACTTATTGCTGTAGTGGTGTATTCTTGCCCGTCTGCTGAAAAAAACGGCCTAGGAGTGAAACCCAGCAACTTAATGGCAAGATTCAGACCCTCTGGCGAATTGCTAGACAATATCTCCTTTAGCCAGCTCCTAGGGGAACGCTTCAAGATTACGAAGTAAGCCTCAGCCAACAACTCAAGAGGTATAACCCTCAACGAATGATACTCACGAAAGAAATTATCTATTATAAAACTATCTGATACGTCTTCCTCCGAACGCATAAACTTAATCATAGCCGCTAGAACCCTCTCTACTTTGTTGACTTCCTCCGTAGAAACTTGGTGCGACTCCCATAGAGTGTGTAGGGCAATAAGCTCGGGATGATTACCCATGAGAAAGATTGTTCTGTCTACCGGGCTGTCAAATGCATACCCAACTTGGTTTAGGTAATTGAGCTTCCTAGTAAAAACTTCTAGGCTAGGCGATATTTTAAGCAAGTTTGAGTAAAAGAACACTACATCACCTAGACTATCTCCCGTAGCCTTAAAGCGTTCCAAAACTGCAAAAACAAGTATAGATGGCAGGTTTTCAGGGATTGTGTGAAAGGCTGTAACCGTATTCCAGATGAGTACCGCTAGACGAGATAGTTGCCTTATGGGGATATTATGCCTTCCTGCCAAAGACATCAAACTGTTTACCTGATTGATATCACCAAGTAACAATAAATAAACTGCTTCTATACCCTGGGACTCGATATAGTCTCGGCAAGTTTGAAAATGGGGCAATGGTCTACTACCTATGTTTACCATTGCGCAACATCTTACTTCCTCTTGCCCATTATTTGCAAGAGACGAATGAACAAGTTTATGAAGTCTAGGTAAAGGGTGAGTGCACCTAGTATCACGAACTTATTTGCATCTGGTGACATCTCAGCCTCTGCGGCAATATGTTTCAGTTTCTGAGTATCGTAGGCAATCAAGATTACAAAAATGAAGATTCCTACAAATGTCAGCAGTCTCGAAAGGCCATCACTTGGAACAAACAGATTGATAACTAGTCCAACCAGTAACCCGATCAACCCCATTTGGGCTATTCGCCCTATAGATGTTAAGTCAGACTTGGTATACAAACCGTAAAGCGCCATTAACAAGAATGTCACTGCAGAAGCGGCAAATGCGCCAAATACTGAGGCTTGTTCATATCCATAAATTACCACACCGAAGAACAGTCCATTCATCACAGCATAGACAGCAAACATGATCATTGCCGCAACACTGCTTAGCTTATTAATAAATCCAGATAGCCCAATCACCAGTATCAGTTCGGCGATCAAAAGTATAGGTAGGGCAGCAGGGTTCGTGAGCAAGTAAGCCAATATGCTGTCATTAGAATTCACAAATAGTGCCACGATAGCGGTAATCGCCAAACCCCCAGTCATCCATAGATAAACTTTGGAAATAAAGCTGCCGAATGTAGCGAGAGATGTGTCTTTCAAAGCTTCTGCAGTAGGCATAGGAACTCGAGATAAAAGTTATTCTAACTATTATATCACTGCCCATTGCTATGCTAAAATCTCAGGCAAACTACTAATGCCGGGATGGTGAAATTGGTAGACACGCTGGTCTTAGGAACCAGTGCCCGTCAAGGGCTTGCAGGTTCGAGTCCTGTTCCCGGTAATCTAAAAGATATCGAAGTCGAATATCTCACCCAAGAACCCCTCACGCTTCTTATGGCTATGTGTATTTCCTGCAGGTTTGGGTTGGGGTCTACTTCCTTTTGCTTGTGAATTATCCATGAAGTCTAAGTCGGGAGCCATGTCATCTTCTACAGGTGCTGCAGCAGCACTGGCTTCGGAAATAAGTTTCTCCAACTCCCCCTTATTCAAAAATACCCCACCACATTTAGGACAATAATCTATTACTATCCCTTTCTTCTCAACTTGCTTCATATCTGTATCTAGGTCAATTGGACATCTCATTTTGTGTAATATAACAATAATTTATTTTATCATACGTCAGAAATTAAACACGATTATTGATATAATCCGCTTATGACTACCAAAGGGCTTACACCCATGCAAGCACAATACAAGACTATTAAGGATCAGCATCCCGACAAGGTTGTATTTTTCAGGCTCGGTGACTTTTATGAGGCGTTTAACAAGGATGCAGAAGACATTTCCAAGACGTTAGGGATTACATTGACCGGCCGAGGGAAAGATGAAAATCGCATCCCGATGGCCGGGATTCCGTATCATGCGCTGGATAATTACCTGCCGAAGCTGGTGCGCGCCGGCTTCAAGGTGGCAATCGTTGAGCAAACTGGCGACGTAAAGCCCGGCGCGCTAGTTGATCGCAATGTAACGAAGATTTACACTGCAGGGACGATCACAGCCGAGAATACCCTTGTGGATGAGAAAAATAACTACCTGGTAGCGGTAAATAAGGTTGGAGAAGGCAAAAAGGGAGAGTACGGAGTCGCAGTTGCAGAGACCTCGACGGGCAAGCTCAGCTTCTTCGTGACACCTGACGAGTTTGTCGTAAAACGCGAGCTTGCCCGCATAAACCCTGCAGAGCTATTGATCTCAGAGTCTCAATCCGACTTAAGAGAACTCACCATGAATTTGGGTACAAGCCTGACAGTCTTGCATTCATCCAAGTTCGAAAGCCGTAGTGGTTACCAGTTTTTAACTTCTCAACTCAAAGTTCCGACATTGAAGGGTTTTGGATTGAAGGAAGAAAATGAAAGTGTGCTCGGTGCACTGGCTGCGTTGCTTGGCTATGTTATCGAATGCAACCGGGGTGCCGTGGAACATTTCACAGCAGTTAGCATTTACAAAGTTGATGAATTGATGGCTTTGGACCCCAGTACAATTCGCAATTTGGAGCTAGTCTCCAATAACAATCAGGATTCCCAAACGGTATTCAGCGTACTGAATGAATGTCAGACAAATATGGGAAAGCGTAAACTGTACGATTGGCTGCTAAAACCCCTGTTAAAGGCAGATGTTTTGCAGGCGCGGTGGGACTGTGGCGAATATTTCCAAAAGAACAGTAGTGTAACGGAAAATATTCGCCAAGAGTTACGTGGCGTTGCCGACATTGAACGGATTATCGGGAGGTTGGGAACTGGCAGCGGCAACGCCAGAGACTTAGTCGCTCTCAAGGACGGACTTTTCAGGGCGAACAGTTTCATAGCAGTGCTGGAACAAAGCTCTGTACCACATATCTCAGAGTTGAGTTCAAACCTTGGATTCACCCCTGAATTGGCAACCGTTTTGGAACGAATCATCCAAGGTATCCTTCCCGAACCTGCCGCCTCGATCTCCGAGGGCAACATGATCAACGATGGCTTCGACGCCCAAGTAGATGAGTTGCGTGAACTTCGCTCCGGTGGCAAAACGATGCTGGCTGAAATCCAAGCTCGCGAGTCGTCACGTACAGGGATCTCATCCCTAAAAGTCAGTTATAACAACGTTTTTGGCTATTACATCGAGATTACCAAGACTCACTTAGACAAAGTCCCAGACGACTATATTCGCAAACAAACTTTGACAAACGCGGAACGCTTCATCACACAAGAGTTGAAAGAATGGGAAGACAAGGTACTGAGTGCTGAAGCTAAATTAATTGAGCTAGAGCAAAAATTATTCTTGGAATTCAGATCGCAAGTCTTGGGCGTTGCAGGAGAGATCCTGAAGATCGCAGATGCTGTGGCTGAAATTGACGTGCTAACAAACTTCGGTTATCAGGCAAGGCAGTACAATTACTGCAAACCTATTTTGGCTGAAGAGAACTCGCTATTTATTCAAGACGGTCGCCACCCGATTGTAGAGCGTTGGCAGTCTCAATTCACAGCGAACGATGTGGAATTAAATTCTCAGAAGTCAATTGTGGTGCTTACAGGACCGAATATGTCCGGTAAGTCGACATACATCCGCCAGATCGCATTGATTGTTCTATTGGCCCAAATCGGAAGTTTCGTGCCAGCTTCTGAGATGAGATTCTCTTTGGTTGACCAGATATTTACCCGTATCGGTGCGAGTGACAACCTAGCCCGTGGCGAATCTACATTTATGGTGGAAATGCACGAAACGGCAGTTATCCTGAACAACGCGACCGCCCACAGTTTGATCATCCTAGATGAAGTCGGTCGCGGTACCGGTACTTACGATGGCGTAGCCATCGCCTGGTCGATTGTGGAATACGTGGCGGAAAAGATCAAGGCCAAAACACTGTTCGCGACCCATTATCACGAACTAACTAGCTTAAGCGAAAAATACCCTCAAGTGCAGAACTACCAGGTGGAAGTCGTCGATGACGGTGGCGAAATCCTTTTCCGCCACAAAATAGTCCCCGGTGGCACAAACCGCAGCTATGGTATCCACGTTGCTCAGATGGCCGGAGTTCCCAAGGAAGTGATCAACAGGGCAGAGGAGATCCTAGATTCATTCGAAAACAATGGTCAGGTGAAAGGGGTATCTTCGAAGAATTTGGAGAAGCAAACCATTAAGAAGGAAAAAACTTCAAAACCCACAACCCCAAAACGCATCTCGCCTAAGCAGCTAGGGCTGATTTAGACTTCGGCATAAACTTTGGTAAAATTTTTCAGTACATCAAGGACAACTCTAGCTGATGGCACCTCTATGTCTTTTGCAGCTTCATTATTCTCAAATATGTACTTAGCATTAAATCTCTTAAGGTAATCAATTAAGACCTCCCATATTTCGGCAAGGTCAGCGTTTGTTACGTTATATCTCAGTCCAAATCTTTCTGAACCCCAACACAGGCGTATAAACTCTTCCTTAGGTATAAAGGCTTTTTCGACAAAATCAGAAAAATCTCTCTTGACAGTGTAGAACATATTAACTGCTGTACTTTTGAAAAATTGTGTGAGTAAAGTTCCACCTACAGATTTAGGATTAGTTAGATCCCATTCATCTGCATTCATATACCTTAAACGAAGAGGTTCAGTCATATTTGTAACAGAGTTAAGGTGTAGAGCATAGGGGAATGGGAAACCAAGCAATTGTAAAGCTTCTAGCACTACACCATGCTCTTCCTGTTTGGACATGGCCTCAAAATCGTAAACGTTTATCCCATCACCCAGTAGAGCTAGGGATAGATTTCTGCTATTAAACACCTTTACAGCATTATCTTGGTTATACCTTTCGTCAGGTTTTCTCAAGAGCACATTGGGTGGTTCTTTCATCAGTTCTGGCTTATGGGCTAACACTAAGTTCCAATCAACCTTTAAATTACGTTTTCTAATAATTTTAGAGAAAGTTAGCTCAAAATCGATGCTTCCAAGGTTAGGCATCTTCTGAAGAAGGTCCCAAATTATATCTTCGGCTGCCTTGCTTAAAGCCTTTCGGTCTCCACCCTTTCTTACCTTTAGTATGTAGTTATTCAAGTAATTTTGTAACGAGAAAGCGAGAGGTCCACCTCCTTTACTGTTTAACTCCGAAATAATACTTTCAAACATACGAATGATAATCCTTCTTCTTGTCCTTTCATCTGTTCCCTGGTGCGTTAAAAAAGTAAACACAGCACCTAGGGTTAGCTCGGCTCGTCTGATTTCATCAAAGTCTATTAGCGTTACGTCCCCATTAGGGGCATATAGCGCATTAGAAGCATGGTTATCAGCATTTACGATCCCTACTTGATGAATAGCCTCAAGTCTATCAAGCCAATTACTAAGGACTTCTAGGATGAAAGCTGGAGATCCTTTGATAGTGGAAATTGGTCTTTCATCTAGTTTTGCATTACTATAGTATCCAAAGCTCCGTGCAATTACACGTCCGTTTTTGTCGTGGAGATCAATAAGTATATTATCTGCATTTATATTCCCGACGTGATCTTTACTACCTACTCTTCTGTTTATCAAAGCAGCCATTTCAGAATCATACAGCAATTGTTCCTTCGTTTCAGGTGAGTTATTCACCTTAACTCTAAAAATTCTTTCCTCATCAACAAGCTTCCCACTACCATCTTCCACTCGAATAATTGCCCTAATATCCAGTACCAATCCACGCCCCCCGAAACCTATAACCCCTACAGATTCACAATTATTTATACTTATAGTGCCTAATCCTCCTGGTTTTAGTTGGTGAATTGAAACAGAAGAGATGTAACCCCTTAAGTTAGGTAGGGTAAGCTTTTCTAGTACATCCTCACCTAAGACTGAAGTCTCTTCCAAAAGAGTTACATTAGCAGAAAGGCTCACTTCCTCTACATCGGGAACTGACATAACGAGACTAGCTTCGGGGTCACTAACGACTGTCAGAAGTTTTTGACAGTCAGCAAGATGAAGTAAGCCATACTGATCAGAAAGCAAAATCTGCAGCGAGGAAGCGTCTTCAGAAAGCACAGCTGCGACATTGTATGTCATGTGTTTAAACACAGCATTGACAGGTATGCCACTTTTGCGGAGAACATCATAGGTCTGTGAAAACTCTCTACCCTCAATGGTGGGCTGAGTAGTCATCATTCTTTGAATTTTAGGAGTATCAAAAACTAACACCATAGATTATATCACCAATATATCCCCATGGAAACCCTTTATGATTAAGTTAATGCTAAAATCTCACGTGCAAAAAACAGTCAAAATCATCAAAACCCTCCCACACCTCATACCCTGGCAAATTCAACAGGAGAACACCTATCTGTATGCTACCACATACACACCCCAGATACACAAGTATCTATTGAAACTGAAGGCTTTTGGCAAAGGCCATGCGCAAGCACAGATGATAAAAGCACTCACCGAATCAGCCTTTGCCAAGGTGGGGAATCCTGGCCAAGCGGGGGAGTTTTCAGTCAAAGGTGAGAGTATTAGCGCTTGGCCACATGGGTACCCCAACCCCATTCGGGCAGTTTATGACTTCGAAACTTGTGTAGATTTGTACCACTATGACCCCATCACAGGCCGAAAAGTGAGTGAATTAGCGCAATTCATTGTGAGTGAGGAAGGCTTACCAGCAGAAGACCATAAATTCTTAGCCGTAAACGAAGACATCTCAGTAAACTCAAACAGCACTATCTTTGTAACCTCAAAACCGCAAATACCAGAGGGCTTAGAGTTTGATTACGAAGAATTTGATTATACCTATCCTCAGTTGTTCTGGAGCCGATTTGACCTACTTGAACATGAACTAGAAAGGTTCAAATCGGCGGGCTACAGAATCTATCTAATCACCAGGCACCTTGACAGCTTGTCCAAAGGGCTGGTTGATTACATCGGCGATGCCGAAAGCTTAAAGTTACCTGACTACCTGGCTGGCGGATTCGTTTCTGCCAAAGATAAGGTCGCCGTATTCACAGACCGCGAAATATTTGGCAGTGTATTCTTACACCAACGTAAACAAAGTACTCAAAATTCGGATAGACTATTGAGGCAGTTTGAAGGGGAAATCTCAGTCGGAGACTATCTGGTACACCAAGACTATGGAATTGCCTTGTATTCAGGACTTACCCAAGAAAGCTTTGACGGCCAAATGCGTGAGTATCTGTCACTCAAATTCGCAGGTGATGATGTCCTTTTAGTCCCTATTGAGCAAATTGGCAAACTTACGAAGTATATCGGCAACGACATCAACGTTCCAAAACTTAGTCGCCTAGGCAAGGGCGATTGGGAACGAGTGCAGGGAAAAGTGGAAAGGGCAGTAAAAATTGCGGCAAAAGAATTAATATCACACTATGCAAGGCGGGAGCTAGCTACTGCCCCGACAATTCAAGCCGATGACTCGGAAGCTTACAATAAATTTGTCGATAAATTTGCTTATACAGAAACCCCTGATCAAATAAAATCGGTAAACGAGATTATCTTTGATCTGCAAAAGCCAACGCCAATGAATAGATTGTTGATTGGCGATGTAGGCTTCGGCAAAACAGAAGTAATCATGCGAGCTGCGTTTAAAATTGCCGAAGCCGGCCTACAAGTGGCTGTGTTGTGCCCCACTACAGTTCTCTGTGCACAACACTTCGCAGTGTTTAGCGAAAGATTCAAAGACACAGGCTTCAAAGTAGCTTATCTTTCCAGATTTAATACTGCCAAAGAGAATACAGAAATTGTAAACAAACTTAATGCAGGGGAAGTTCAGATTGTAGTTGGTACACATGCAATCCTACGCAGTGACTTGAAATTTAAGCAGCTAGGGTTGCTTGTCGTTGATGAAGAGCAGAGGTTTGGCGTTGCCCAAAAAGAGAAAATCAAGAAGATGAACTATGGTGTGCACCACTTGGCTGTCAGTGCCACCCCTATTCCACGCACTCTAGGGATGGCGTTGGCAAACATTCAAGATATTTCACTCATAACCCAGGCGCCAAAAGGGCGTAAACCTATTGATACAGAAGTTCAGAAACTAGATTGGAACAAGGTAGTCACCGCGATCGACAAAGAAGTCTCTCGCGGTGGCCAGGTATATTTTGTGCACAACCATGTGCAAGATATTCAATCTCTGAGTGCGCGACTTGATGAGCTCATGCCGCAGCTACGAGTCACCGTCGCGCACGGTCAATTGTCCCCAGCTGAATTGGATAAACGCATTACAGACTTCTTTCAACACAAAACGGATGTACTTTTGTGCACCACAATCATTGAAAATGGACTAGACATGCCCAACGTAAATACGATTATCGTGCATCAGGCCGAGCAGTTTGGGTTGGCCCAGCTGTATCAACTGCGAGGCCGTGTGGGGCGTTCAGATCGCAGTGCATACTGCTATCTTTTTTACACAGGCCAAAAGTTGAGCAATGAGTATCAAGAAGAAGATAAGAAACCCAAGCTGATTCCGGATTACATCAAACGGCTTGAAGCCATGGCTCAAGCAAAGGAACTCGGCGCCGGATTTAGTATCGCCAGTCGGGATCTGGAAATCCGCGGCGCCGGTAACCTACTAGGTGGTGAGCAGCACGGCCACATTATGGAGGTTGGTTACGCACTGTATATGCAGATGCTCAATCAGGAGGTTGAAAGACTGAAGTCTGTAAAGGAGGCTGCCGATATCCATAGTTTACTTTGAGGCTTGGCCCAAGACTTTTTGCACAGCACGCAATTCACTCCAGGCAGCTGATCCTTCACCCAATCTGAGCTCTCGCGTATCACCAGCACCGGCTAATACAATTGTATCCTCCGGCTTTGCTAATTGAGCTGCCAGATCTATCGCTAACTCTCGAGATTCTGGGATAGGTTCGTCAAACATAAACACCGGCACTCGACCTGATTGGCGAGATTCATTTGCTTTCAATACTAGCTTGGCTTTGTCTATCAGTTTGTATTCTTCAATTGTATCGAATCTATCTACAAGAACGCCATGGACGCGCTCTATACCACTCCAAACTAGCTGGTTTAACTCGGCGGGAGTCAATTCGAATGTGCTCTGTGGGGCCAAAATGATAAAGTCGGCAATTGAAGCCGCGAGGAAGCCTATCTCCATCGCCCTATCTGTGTAACCAGCGCCTATCACGGCTACAAGTTGCCCCGCAGGTTTCATACTTAGCCGTGCCGACTGCAGGGCATGTTCGATGCGGCTGGAGTTGGTGGCAGAGTCTACGAGGATAGCAGGCGCAGTATGCACCAACTCCAGCCGCGCCGGGGCAGGTCTTAATGCACCTAGAATAATTGCAATGTGCTCAAGTGAGACGTATTGGACAGCAAAGCGTATTGCCAACATAATATTCATCAAATTGTATTCGCCAACTGCAGGGATACTAAACTTTTGATTTCCAATAGAGAAACTCGTGCCCTCGGGCATCAGCTTAACATCATTCAATTGTTTCTTTTGACACCAGGCTGCGAATACATATTGCTTTACCTTATTAGCCTGTTCCAGCAGCCAGTCTGTGTGCGGTTCATCGGCATTTATTACCACCAAACCTTTTTCTTTCACCCGATGAACCGCCGAGAAGATATGTTCAGCGCGAGTTCGCTCGAGCTGGTCTTCCATATCTTTGACTAGTAAGTTTGTTAGGATCAGGGCCTGCAAGGTTAAATCTTGGAGTGCTTTGTTTTTGATTAAGTTTGGCGTAACTTCCAGGAATATAATGCTCGCTTTCTTGCTTTGAATTATCTGGAGAATTTCAAATAGCTGTTCTGGGGTAAACTCATCCACTGGGATGGTGGTAAGTTGCTGGCCGGCACAGAATGATCCTTGGCTTGTGATTGATGCCACGTTCACCTTCTTGGCGCGGAAGATGTTGTAAAGGTAGTACGCTGTGGTCGTTTTTCCTGCCGCGCCAACGATCCCTACCAGGTTTAACTCTTTACCTGGTTCCCCTGATTGTTTGTATTTTAAACTGGCTGCTAGTTTTGTGCTCAGGTTCTTTAAACTGCTAGTTACCTTATTGAATTTCGACATTTTTTATCAGATAATGCTCCGAATCTAACTATTATAGAGTGTTTATGTCAGACATCAAAGTTTTAGGTCATACTCCTGCGGATACAGATACAGTTTGTAGTCCGATTGTGTATGCGTGGTATCTCAAGAATGTGAAAGGCCAAGATGCGGAGGCTGTGATTGGCAGTGAGTTAAATAAGGAGACCAAAGTTGCTTTGGAGGAGTTTGGGGTTGCAGTTCCTGAGCAAGTTTCGCAAGTTGAAGCTGGCTCTAAAGTTGTTTTGATCGATACCACAAATCCAAAGGAGTTAATTTCAGGCGTAACCGAAGCTGAGATTATTGAAGTCTTGGATCACCACAAATTGGGCGGCTTGGCTACAGATAAGCCGCTTAACGTGACTATTCGTCCTTACGGTTGTGTGGCGACTGTAGTTTATGAACGAATGGGAGCTGACACCGCAGAATTACCAAAAGAAATGGCTGGACTGCTTGCGGCAGCAATCATTTCAGATACTTTGAATCTAACCAGTCCCACAACTACCGAGGTGGACAAAGAGGCTTTGGCTAAATTGACGGATTTGGCTGGGGTGAAAGCCGACGAACTCGCCGAGAAAATGTTTACCGCCAAATCCGACATCTCAGACATGACCGCCGAACAGGTACTTGGCATGGACTGCAAAGATTTCGACTTCGGCGGCTCCAACTACCGTATCAGCAGCATCGAAACTACAAATCCGCAATTTACCCTGGATAGAATAGAGGAGTTCAGAAAATCTGCTGAAGAGATCAAGGTGGCGAGTTCTTTGGTCGGGGTCTTCGTATTCGTCGTAGACATCCTCAAATCCGAAGCAACCCTATTCTGCACAGCTGGTAGTGAAGAACTCGCCCAAAAAGCCTTCAAAGCCGAATTTGTAAACGGACTCATGCACCTCCCCGGTGTCGTCTCCCGCAAGAAGCAAATCGTGCCAGCGTTTGAGGATGCAGTTTAGGTATTTTCTGCTACAGGGAATTGTACAAACAGTAGATCCCTTATGGTGGGAGCATAACGATAGGTAACCCCACCCAGGCTTCTCATTGCTAATCCAAGCATAAAATCTTTGATATTGGCTTTTAGTAATTCAATTACCACCTCCTTATTGTGATTACTCAAGTTGATCTCAGTAGCAAGGTCAGGCATAACCAGGTAATTATGTTGCTTAATAATCAACATCATTGTCCTTTGGGAAAACCCGAGAGCGGCTAAATCTTTAACTTGAAGTTCAGTACCATTCATACTTGAAGGAAGACTTGGTAATCCCACGCCAAAGTAGAAATCACCTTCAGTTCTAGATATTTGTTCAGTAATCTGATTCAGCCTAGCCCAATTCCCCACAACATTTTCAAAGCAAGCCCCCTGATAGACAATTTCGTGTGTTGCAGGTTGGCTAAAACTATAGATAGCTTTTAACATCATGCACCGATAATACCACCCCCGACACATATCTCGCCACTATATACTACTAAACTTTGTCCGGATGTTACTGCGCGTTGGGGTTTTTCGAATCTAAATGTAAGGCTTTCACGATCTAGGGTACCGAGTTCCGGCTTTTGGCGGTAACGAACCACAGCTTCGAGTGGAGAGTCCTCAACGCCAAAAGCCGGGTCAATCAAATGCAAATTTTCCATTTTCACTTCAGTCTGAAACATCGCAGGGTGATCATTCCCATGTCCCACAAACAAGGTATTCGACTCCAGGTCTTTCCCGACTACAAAGTAGGGGACTGCTTGCCCGCCAATCTTCAGACCTTCACGTTGGCCAATTGTGTAGAACCACACGCCGTCATGAGTCCCGACAATTTCATTTGTATCAATGTCACGAATTTCACCAGATTGAGTCGGGATATTCGCTCTTAAGAACTTATAGACATTAATTTCGCCAATAAAGCAGATCCCCTGGCTGTCAGGCTTCTCGGCAGTCTTAAGCCCCAGAGCTTTCGCCTGCTTACGCAACTCCGGCTTCGTCAGATGCCCAATTGGGAATAACGTCTTACTCAGACGCTCTTGAGTAAGCGTATACAAAAAATAGCTCTGATCTTTATTATTATCAACGCCTTTAAGTAAACGATAACTTTCGCTGCCATTTCCATTCTGCACAACCTCTCTGCGAGCATAGTGTCCAGTGGCAATCATATCTGCTCCTTCTGCCTGCGCCTTAGCCAAGAACAGGTCGAACTTAATCTCTTTATTGCACATAATGTCAGGGTTCGGCGTTCGACCTTTACGGTATTCGGAGAAAAAGTACTCAACAACTCTCTCACGGTATTCCTTCTCAAAATTGAATGACCGGAAAGGGATTCCTAGTTGCTTACACACGGCCTCCGCATCCGCTTGATCTTGCTCCCAAGGGCAGTCTGCCTGAATGCCATAGTCATCTCCCGACCAATTCTTCATATAAACACCCGTCACATCGTAGCCTTGCTCCACAAGCAAAGCTGCCGCCACGGAGCTATCCACCCCGCCCGACATCCCGACAAAAACCTTTGTATTTGAATTAGCCGATTTCACGAGGAGATTATACTATAAGACGTAGGATTTAGCTGAGTTGAGGATAGCAGCAGATTTTGTTAGAATATACCGATTATATATAATATTTATGTTCAAAACACTCGTTCAACAAATAGTAAGTACCGAAACTCCATTATCCCAAGCCGAGCAAGCAATAGTCGATCAAATTACCAACCGACTCCAAGAAGCTGGGGTGCTAGATCAACTCCTTCACCTCGATCCAGAGTTAGAGAATACAGGAGTAACTATGAACATGCCTTTTAACGGTAATGAAGTAGTAGTCACCCTGCAGATAGTAGAAACTACAATCCAACCTGTAAAGTTTAACTATACAGCAAGTGGAGTCCCTCAGGGCACAGAGGAAGGCTTTCGTAAATTAGTTCAAAAAGGGTTAGAAGAAAAAAAACTAGCAAAAACTATATACGCAAAACTGCTCGGTGTTGAAGAAAGCCAGCTTCCAGCAAATGTAAGAACATCTATAAAACTTATAGACCAAACTAACTCCCAGCAGACCGAAGCTTAACCGTGTTGACTCAGGAGGTTCCGGCTTGCCGGAACCTCCTTTTTTTGTGCTTTCCTCATGTTGATGGGTTTGTGCGCTCGTGCACCCGCTCACGGTACTTGAGTGCCATGTTTTTGATCACCTGGTAAGCCATATCTATAGCCTTGCGGAGATCAAAATCGTTTACTTTGACCACTAATGCCTTCGGCACAGTAATTTCTACCTGTACATAAAACTGATTACGCTCTTTGCGCACAGAAATACGTACAGCATGCTCGCCATCAAACTTAGGCAAGTACCTTTGGAGCTTGCTAAATCTTTTGGTGGCGTATTCGCGGATAGTCTCCACAGTGGGAGCCGCTAAGTGGGGATAGCTAAATAATAGTTGCATCTCTTTACTTATAAAAAGTAAACTACTCACTGACATTAACGTCTGGGTGAGAGAAGCCTTACACCTTATCTGGAGCTTGATTCTATAGAAGAAAACTTGTCTTCCCTTTCTAAGCCTTCTATAGAACTCGGCTTAGATTGTGGTTTAAAGTTCTAAGATATTTTAGTTTGGATAAGATATAATTGTAAATACTTTAACGAGGATATACCTCAAGCAAAGCTATTTTAATTTGCCCACATTTAGTCTATAATCTCAGCAAGCAAGTAAGACAGCTGCAAGCTTACAAAGTAAGGTGACATAAAACAGAATATTCCCGAAAGAGAGCAAACAGGTTGGCACCGTGCTACAGAAGAGCACCCTACGTAAATCAAGAGATTGGTTTATGCGGGGTGCTTTTTATTAATTAATATATTTTTATATGGAACGTACACTATCAACCCAACTGCCAAAAAGTGTTGGGAAGCAAGTTCTCATCAAAGGCTGGCTACACAACCTACGCGAACTAGGAAAAATTAACTTTCTGATTCTGAGAGACCGTGGTGGCCTAGTCCAAGTAGTCGTCGAAGACAAAAAAGAAATTGATAAACTCAAAGGTGCGCAAGTCGGATCTATCCTAACTGTCACCGGGGAAGTAAAAAGTACCCAGAACACAGAGCTCGGAGTGGAAATCACTCAACCCGAAATCGAAGTAGTGAACAAAATAAGCGAAGTCAGTCCGCTCGTACTAAACAAAGAAGACATGGAACTTGACCTAGACACACTCCTAGACGAGCGCGTAATTGCCCTTCGCCACCCAAAACAGCAGGCAATTTTCCGCATTCAACAAGGCGTAAAGGAAGGTTTCAGAAAAGCGATGAAGACCAAAGAATTCACTGAAATCAGTTCACCTAAACTGTTGGCCGAGGCCTCCGAAGGTGGAACAAACTTCTTCAAAGTCCCGTACTTCGATGGCGCAAACGTTTTCTTAGCTCAAAGCCCGCAGTTCTACAAACAAATGATGGTAGGCGTATTTGAGCGAGTATTTGAAATCGGTCCAGTATTTAGAGCCGAGAAGCACAATACATCTCGCCACATGAGTGAATACGTTTCACTCGATGCTGAAATGGGCTTTATCGACAGCTGGGAGGACATCCTCGACCTAATTGAATATGCCATTAAGGAAATTATTCAATACGTTTGGGACAACTACGAGGCCGACCTGAGACTTCTCGGAGCAACCAAACCTTTGATCGAAGCTAAAGTGCCAAGACTAAAAATTACCGAGATCCACGACATCGTGTTCAAAGAAACCGGCAAGGACTTCCGAGCTGAGCCAGACTTGGAACCAGAAGAGGAGCGGTTTATCTGTGAATACTCAGCTAAGGAGTGGAACAGTGACCTTGTATTAGCAACCCATTTCCCTACCAAGAAACGACCATTCTACACATACCCAAGTGATGAGAACCCAGAAGAGACGTACAGTGGAGACATGCTTTTCCGCGGAGTGGAGATCGTGACTGGCGGTCGACGCATCACGGATTACACCCAGCTCGTAGCAAATGCCACCAAGTGGGGCGTCGACCTGGAAAAAATCCGCGACTACTTGCAAGCCTTCAAATTCGGAATGCCTGCAGAAGGTGGATTTGGCATGGGACTCGAGCGTGTAACGGCAAAGATTATCGGCCTGCATAACGTCAAAGAGGCCTCTTTGTTTGTGACCGACCTTAAGCGTGCCGGGGGTACCAAGCTGGCCAAACGAGTAATAAACGGAGGAGCAAATATCCGGGATGCCATTGTTGCCATGCTCAAGGAACGAGAAATCAAATTTACTCACATGGAACACGAAGAAACACCGACATCCGAAGACTCAGCAAGAGTACGCGGCGCTGCACTTTCCGAAGGCGCCAAGGCGCTGATCTTGGCCGGAAAGCAGTCTGGGACAAATGTAATGCTTGTTGTGCCAGGCGACAAGAAGGCAGATTTCAAAGCACTTGAAGAAGTAGTCGGCGAGAAACTAGAAATGGAGAAGCCAGACAAGATCCAGCAGAAGTTCGGCCTCCAGATCGGCGGTGTTCCACCATACGGAAATTTGTTTGGCCTGAAGGTGTACATGGATGAAGCAGTGGCTGCAAACAAAGTAGTAAGCTTTAATTGTGGTCTCAGAACTGAGTCTATCTCGATGAGTGGAAGCGATCTAGCTGAGACCACCGAAGCGAGTGTCGGCAACTTTAGTGCCTAGTAACCATAATTCAATTGCCTTAGTTAGTTACCTAAGCTAAACTTAATTATTAGTCATTAAAATTTTAACTATGGAAGCTACAAGTACTCCAACAGCTGTCGCCAAAGGCCTCAGCAAGAAGACAATTTACATCGGGGCTGCAGTAGGATTCTTGCTTTTGGCAGGAGGTGTTGCTGCGGCACTTTATCTGAGTGGCGCCTTTAGTCCCAAACTAGACGCAGCAAACCCTTCCGGAACTGCGAGTGCTGTAAACCAGCTTATCATCGGGGCAATTGAGTCATTGGATCCCAAAGTAGCTGCTTCAGGCAACCTGGAAGCCTTCTTGAAACCACTAGAAGTTAGTGGTGGATTGATCGGTGCTACCAGTGCAGAATTTGAGGTTGCTATTCAAATGGAGAGCGAGACCGCCAATGCCGATATGTTGTTTAATGGTAAAACCAAGACTACCAACGGCGAAACTAGTGCCGAAGGAAACCTCAGCTTAGAGATCGACAGTGCTGAGCTAGATGCACCATTAACTACAAAAATGGATATTCTAGTGGCCAACAAGGCGTTTTATGCCAGATTAACTGAATTGGATACAGATTTGGCTGCTATTGGCGGCGAACAGTTCGAGCCATTCTTAAATATGTTGGAGGATAAGTGGATCAGCTTTGATACAAACACTTTGAACACAGCATCATCTTTCACAGGCGAGACATCGATTGATTTCTCCGAAACAGATAAACAAAATACTTTGAAGAAACTCCGTGAGAACTTACTGCTGATAAACGCTCGCAGTACAGCTGATAGAACCCTAAAAGGTATCACAGTAAAGTGTATGTTGGCTGATTTCAACCAAAGTGCTTTTGCTGAAAGCTCAA
This sequence comes from Candidatus Doudnabacteria bacterium, assembly GCA_016788825.1. Lineage (GTDB taxonomy): Bacteria > Patescibacteriota > Dojkabacteria > J137 > JAEUSD01 > JAEUSD01. The sequence continues at coordinate 20,849 of JAEUSD010000008.1, forward strand.
ATATAGATGCTTCAAGCATTTCCACTGTAGAACTCTGCACAAATGGAGCTAACTCACTTCCTATCTTTGTTGGGTTATCCGGAGAGGATAGTGGTAGCAAGATCAATATCTCGATCAGCATTTTCACTCTAAACGCAGACTTTACGATTACTCCACCTACAGACGCCAAGACTATCGAAGAACTATTCACAGAGGCGCTTTCTGGAGTTGAAGCAGACATTAACCAAGACTATCAAGATATGATGGACACCCAGCTTGAGGGCTTGGAGAACTATGACTATGGCGATGGTTATTATGGAGATCAATAAGCTTTGAGAGATCCTCGAAGCGGCCCGCAAGGGCCGCTTTTTTTGTTACTATGCTTTATTGCCCTTCAACATATTCAACAAGTCACGCATCTCGGCGGCCTTCTCATACTCCAGTAGATCAGCAAATACTTCCATCTGCAACTGGATCTCCTTGATAAGTTGAGATTGCTCTTTCTTTGGCATTGCCTTGAAGCTCTCTGCACGCTTAACTAGCTCTTGTTCTTTTTCCTCTTCATTATCCTTATCGAGATCGGTAACTTCGAAATCGTGGCTAATCGCCTTTTGGATAGATGTGGGGGTGATACCATGCTCGGTATTGAATTGTTCTTGTACTGCACGCCTGCGTCGAGTTTCATCGATGGCGCGCTGCATGGAATCGGTTACCTTGTCCGCGTACATGATTACGCGGCCTTCTTGGTGTCTGGCAGCGCGCCCCATGGTCTGGATTAAACTTACATCGGAACGGAGGAACCCTTCTTTGTCTGCATCCAAAATCGCCACCAATGACACTTCGGGCAGGTCTAAACCTTCACGAAGCAAATTGATACCGACAAGCACATCGTAAATTCCTAGGCGTAACTCACGCAATATTTCCACACGTTTGATCGAATCTACATCTGAGTGTAAATATTGCGTCTTGACACCTTTTTCTACCAGGAATGCTGTTAACTCTTCTGCCATTTTCTTCGTCAGGGTAGTTACCAGCACACGTTGCCCTTTGGCCACCACCTGAGATATCTCTTGGATCAGGTTGGGGATTTGGGGCTCGTCCCAGCTTTTGGCGCCGTATGCAGGCATATGGGTATATCCCACACGCTCAAGGTGCCCTTGTAGGCCCGAAAGCGTAGCCGGCATGCTTGGTCGGATCTCAACCAACGGGTCGATCAGACCCGTTGGGCGAATGATTTGTTGTACCATGCCGGTGTAGTCTTTTGGCAGCTCCGATTCGGCCACCAGCCCAGAGTATCTCGCTGTATCCGGAGCTGCTGTCTCCAGCACTTGAGACGCAGACTGTCTACTCAAGTTTAGTTCGTACTCGCTTGGAGTGGCGCTCACGTAAACTACTTGGTTAAGCCGCTCATTAAACTCTTCAAATCTCAGCGGACGATTATCCATCGCAGCCTTCATTCTGAAACCATATTCAACCAAAGTTTCTTTACGCACTTTGTCACCATTAAACATTCCGCGGACTTGAGGAACTGTAATATGTGACTCGTCGATAAACATTAGCCAATCTGAGGGGAAGTAGTCTAGTAAACATGACGGTGGACTGCCTGGTTCACGTCCCTCAATGTAACGTGAGTAGTTTTCAATTCCTTTGCAGTAGCCAGTTTCTTGTAGCATCTCCAAATCAAAGTTCACACGCTGTTTCAAGCGCATTGCTTCTACCTCACGGCCAGCTTTTTTGAATCTTGCCAGCTCTGCATCAAGATCTTGCTGGATCTGGGGGATTGCCATTTTTAGCTTCTCAAACGGCGTTACATATTGTTTGGCCGGGAAAATCTTTACTTCCGAAGGAGTTTCAATTAACTCTCCGCTAATCGGATTGATAATCGTGATCTTCTCGATATCATCGCCGAAATATTCAATGCGCACAGCGCGCTCATCAGCTGCAACATTAATATCTATCACATCACCTCTCACGCGGAAGTCGCCGGTAAAGAACTCATAATCACTCCGGGTGTATTGCATATCGATCAAGTGCCGGATGAGCTTGTTTCGCTCATACTTTTCTCCCAGCTTAATTATCACAGACAAACTCAAATAATCCTCCGGATTTCCTAAACCATAGATACAAGAAACCGAGGCCACGATGATGACATCCTTCTGCGTAAGTAGCGCCTGCGTGGCCGCACTGCGGTACCTTTCAATTGTTTCATTGATATCGGAGTCTTTCTCGATATACAGATCTCTCTGGGGCACATATGCCTCGGGCTGATAGTAGTCGTAGTAGGAGACAAAGTACTGGACAGAATTCTCGGGGAAAAACTCTTTGAACTCGGTAAACAACTGAGCCGCCAAAGTTTTATTATGTGCCAGCACTAGTGCTGGCTTCTGGGCGCGTTGAATGATATTTGCCATTGTAAATGTCTTTCCAGTCCCTGTCGCGCCTAGCAAGGTCTGATGCTTTATCCCTGCCAAAACTCCATTAGAAAGCAATTCAATCGCTTTGGGTTGATCACCTGATGGAGAATATTTTGCTTGCAACTGAAAGTTTGCCATCGAACATTATACCTCACAGTTAGAAAAAAATACCTAGTGGCACTTAGCTTGAACTACTTGCTGTGATAACTTCAACCTTACTCAGCTCCCAATCATTCTGCAACCTAGTTTCATCTACATTGATTCCTTCAGCCTGTAATCTTAGCCTGTTATAGAAACATAAGAGATCTGAAACAACTCCTCGATAAGGCTGGGCATATAGAGAATTCTGAAACAGTGGGCTAAGTTGAAATCCATCACAGACTATATTTGAGCTTAAGGCTGGCTCCGGGTTAGATAAGTACAATGGCTCCTCTGGATTTTCTGTTCCTAACATTTCAAACAAAGCCATACCTTCGGGTAACCTCTTTGCGATAAGCCATGTAGGTCTAGCATCGTCTTTTAAGGTCAATCTCAGCACCGTAACCCCATTGAAGTTATCTAAATCAATTTCATCATTTGCAGAAAAGGTTCTCTCCACTATTTGTCCCTGCTGAGGCTGCGAAGCGATTTCGTGCACAGCTAGCCAAACTTCCGTAAAAATTTGTTGATAAGACTGCTTTAGCTGGGGACTCGATTTAAACATGTCGGGTATGAACTCCTCTGGAAGCCCACCGCTTACCGTTGGTTGTGGTGAGATCTGTTGTAGATGATCTGTCATTTATTTTGCTTAGTTTCAGGTAGTATATCAAAAAACGGTTCCCAAACTGTCCCTTTGTATTGCGGATTACGCGCTGTAAGGGCCTTGCGACCGAGTAGAATCATCCGCAACGAGGTCGGCCCCCATTCTTCTCGGGGGAATAGCTCCATCAGGTCACGCTCGATTTTCACAGGGTCTTTTTCCTTCGTGAGCCCAAACCAATTTGCTAAACGAATCACATGTGTGTCCACGGTGAAGCCTTCATTTTTGCCAAACCATTGCCACAGGAGGACCGACGCAGTCTTGCGGGCTACGCCCGGCAAGGAAACCAAGTCCTCCATATTGTCTGGGACCTTACCGCCGAAGTCGTCTCGAATCATCTGGGCGGCGGCGATAATATTTTTCGCTTTGTTATTGTAGAACCCTGTGGAACGGATAATCTGCTTCAACTCTTCGCTATCCGCCGCCGCATAGTCCTCTACAGTTTTGTACTTCGCAAATAACTGCGGAGTCACCAAATTCACCCGCGCATCTGTACACTGAGCTGACAAGATTGTCGCAAACAACAACTCATGCGCGTTCGAATGGTCCAGCGGTATC
>JAEUSD010000008.1:24608-50406 GCA_016788825.1 Candidatus Doudnabacteria bacterium
CGCCGGCTCTGGGAATTCCTTCTTCAGCAACGTTGATAACTTTTTAGCCTTTTCTTTGTTTACCATTTGCGACTATATTATAATCACCTATTATAAACCCTAAATAGTATGAAAAAACAACAAATTCTTTTGACTATCGGAGCCTGTGCACTAATTTCAGTTTCATTCGCAGTGCTTTTCGCCTACCTAATTCCCAGTTCAAAGTCAGTCCCACCATTCCAATTTCTATCATCCAGCTCTACATCTACAGCTTCCCGTTCAAATTCTAGAGTTGAATACAAGGATTTCAACTTTTATCTCGATGGGAAGCAGCTAATCAGCAAAGGAAATGATAACTTTTATCTTCAACTAGCTTCCTTCAGAGTGACTCATGAAAGGATTGTAGGTGGAGCTATTGAAAATAGCGATAAAACAATCCTTTGTTTCGGAGTTAGCTATAAAGATTCTGTTATCTATGATACGTATTGTGTAAATTCTCGAACTTACGAAATGTTGTGGGGAGTATATGATCAATTTACAGAAGCAACTGGGACTCCAAATGCAAACCCTCAGCAATTCTTAGACAATGAGAAGTATACTTATCAGTACTTTCATGAAGGAACTGATTCACTTGTGAAGACAGAATATTTGTTTAGAGCTAGTGACGCAGCTTTTGCTGGACCAGAATACAGAAATAATTTTGCCGCAGCATTTGTTGAGGTAGCAAACCAGTTCAGTGATTATGATTTCTTTGATCGCTATGACTACGTGAATAAACTGAATACCGATATTCTTAATAGCAAAGACAGTAAAAAACTAAATCAGCATTACTTTGTTGAGTTCCTAAACGATACTGATGCCAAAATACGGATAAAATATAACTGCCCAGGAGACTGCGACGATACTACTGAAGGTGTAGGGGCTGAATTCAACCTAGAATTTAGAAATGGTGAATGGGAAATCCTCTCAGACCCGGAGATTGGGCTAATTTGCCTTCGTGGTGGGTCTTTCGGAGAGAGTTGTGTTTAAACTATTTATTACGCGAAGAAAATGAAAAAACAACAAATCCTTTGGACTATAGGAGCTTGCTTAGTTATCACTGTCTCTATAGCAATTGCGGCTGTATATTACATACCACAATTCGCAAATGACTATCTCGATGTAATAGCTAAAACCAACATTCTCCCGATCATGTTATCTGAACCTACTCATGGTTCTGCCCAAATCAAGGTTGGGGAAGATAACCGCATCTATGTTAACGACACTCCCATCTACAACATCAGAGAATTCGCACTTACCTATGGGCAAGGTGAGCCAATTATCCATTTCTCGGCCATCACACCGGATCGTAAAATCATTTGCAGCTTTATAAGTATGAAAGATTCTTTTACGGCTTTTGTCCTTTGCAACGACGTCAAGACAGCAAAGACTTTATGGAGCCACGAATTTGATGCCGAGTTTCAATTTCCTGATCGTATGTATATTGAAGGAAATATTTTGCATTTAGCTATCACAAATACTCAGTTCGAAAAGTTTGAAGAAAAGTACATCATAGATACCTCCGAGCTCATTCTGAATGGAGAAGGCAGTACGTATGATTTGCAGGACAAGTTACAAGAACTAGTAAAAGTTGAAAACACGAACGCGGAAGAAATCAGAGACGAATATTCGTTAAGATTTGATAAATCAGGTAACGGTATTCTAGAAGCAAGGTTTTATTGCAAGAGTGATTGCGACGACTCTGTTGCAGGTGGTGGCGCTGACTACGAACTAAAGCTTGTAGATGGCTCTTGGCAAATCACCAAGACTCGGTCTGGGGCTATCTGCCGTGTAGGGCGAGGCGGAGAATTCGCAAGCATCTGTTCTTAAATTATTAAATAAAAACCTTATGAAAAAACAACAAATTCTTTTGACTATTGGAGCTTGTTTATTAATTGTATTCTCATTTGCTGTTTTGTTTGCATACCTCATCCCAGAACTTAAGACCAAATTTTCTTTTGACCGGCTCGAACAGGCTATACCGACTGACTCCCAATTCCAGGTCAGACTAAGAGATCGTAAGTTAGAGCTAAACGGAAAGCCTATTACTTCTCAGAATGCCCCAGTAGAGGTCCCTGCACAGAGAAATATTGGCAAAACTGTGTTGGTCAGCCCCGACCTTAAAACTATCTGCTTTGATATAGATTATCCAAACTCAAACCTAGTCGAGACCTATTGCGTAAACTCAAATACAAACAAAATTATTTGGACAGTTGAACAATGGAAGAGTATTTCACCCGGCGACGCCCCAGAGAGTAAGCTTGACAATGAGAAGTATACATACATTTCAGATGTAAGGACAGGAAATAAGACAGAGTATCTACTTTATCCGAGCATCGCAGCATTCGGAACAGATTCATTCCGTGCAGGCTTTAACGAAGCTTTCGCACAAGCTGCAAAACAGATTAGCGAATACGATTTCCCCGCGAAATATTCAGAGGTGCGGGACTTAAATAGAAAAGCTTTTGAGGAGCAAGACTCGGAATGGGTTGATCAGTACTACTTTGTGACGTTCTACTCAAGTTTTGGCGAGATAACAGCCACGATCGCATTTAACTACGGAGACAACCTTAGCGCCGAGTTCAATTTCCATCAGCGTAACAGTAAATGGCAAGAGATCCCGGGGACATCCAATATCCAGGCGCTTTAAAGTCAATATCATTGAGTCTCAATCATAGAAGCCTAGATATTTCTGGTTAGTTGGTCTAATATATGCTGTTATGGAACACGATCCAGAGTTAAAGAGGTACATGAAGCTGATCGCCGTCAGCAATCGCTGGGATCAGGTAATCTTCAGAGGTTGCTTGATCGGTGTATTCACAGCAGTAGGAACCACAATCGGCTTTGCCTTGCTTTTATTGGTAGCTGGACAGTTTGTAAGCACCTTCAAGCAAGTACCTCTATTGGACACAATTCTTGAGCAAACTAAACTTGATTTATTAATTGAGAATCAGCTAAATAGGCTAAATGAGACCCCTAGCGAAGGCAGTTCTGGCAACGAGACCCCAGAACCCGCAACCCCATTGATTTATAACAATAAAGACTTAAATTTCAGTTTCAGTTATCCCGCTTATTTGTCATCTAGCAGTGAAAATGTAGATGATGAAGGGAATAAATACGTTCAATTCACGGGGGAAGGCGACGGAATCCAAGCACTAGACCTGTACACCAATTTAGATGTCACAGTGAAAGGGTTAAGCACCCAAAGATTTGCCAACATTCCCGATCTCGGAAGAGTAGTGGTCTACATCTATGAGCAAGGAGGAAGTGTGAACAATGAAGAGTACAACGCGCCAATCTACTTTGCGCAGGTGAATAAAAACGGCACCAAAGTCGTTTTCGTAGCTTACGGGGAGAAAGATCTCCCCAAACTCGGCCGCGAAATATTCACCGACATCCTAGAGACGCTTAAGTTCGACTAATTTTTATATTCCAAATTATGCATATTTTGATAACTGGGGCCGCGCAGGGGATCGGTGCGGCTATCGCCGCTGAGGTTGCCAAACGCGGCCACACCCTGACACTTGTAGACGTCAAGGGCGACGTTCTAACTGCTACGGCAGAGAAGTTGAGACAGCAAGGTGCTATGGTAACAGTGCTGATCGGAGACTTGACTTCAGCCGATTTTATCTCTCAGCTAGATGCGCACCTTGCTCAGTCGCCCGACAAGCTCGACGTACTCATCAACAACGCCGCTGTTGCTCACCCTTTGAGGCCATTCCAAGATATTCCAGAAGAAGATCTTGATCAAGGGCTAGCCGTGAATGTAAAAGCTCCGTTTAAGCTTGCTCAAATTGGCATTAAATATATGCTTCCACAAGGTGGTGGAACCATTATCAACGTGGCATCGAGATCGAATATTTATGGGTACATCCACATGGCTGTCTACGCCGCTACAAAGGCTGCCATCACATCATTTACTGGCACCATTGCCCTGGAGAATAAAACAACAGGAATTCGGGCGTTTACCATTATCCCCGGCAGGACAAACACCCAGATGCAAGCCCAATTGCGTGGCCAAGCAGAGGCTAGTGCTGCCCAGCCACCAGAGTATGTTGGCGAGATCGTATCCAAACTGATAGATAACGAGATCCCTGGCATAGAATCTGGGGATAGTCTGTTAGTCAGTTTTGGCGAATACCGAGTGATGAAAGAACTCGACAAAGGAGATCTCCACAAGAAAATGACCAGTGAGCAGCAAAACTAGTATGCCTTGCCAAAGATTGTCAGCTTTCCAGGCTTGCCGGTGATGAAGCATTTACCCTCTTGGTCATATGTCTCCAAAGGTACACAACGACTGGTGTATTTGGTCTCTTCCTTGATCTGAGCTTCGACATCTTTGTCACCACAGAAATACGTCTTTACAAAGCCCACGGCTTCGTCAGTCTTGTTCACAAGCTCTTTGAACTCCTCGTAAGTCGAAACTTCAATGATATTCTCGTTTGTGAATTTCTTGGCTGACTCGTAGATTTCTGTTTGAATAGTTTCTAGCAAGTTTGGCAAAGTACTTTCCAAATCCGAAAGTTGAACCTGCTGCTTTTGCGAATCAGTGCGCTTCACGACAGTAACAACACCAGCATCCATATCCTTTGAGCCAACCTCAATTCGCAATGGGATACCACGCATCTCACCTTCACTAAACTTCCAACCTGGACTATTCTCTGACCAATCAACTTCATAGCGAATACCTTGCTGCTTTAAGCTAGCTTCAACTTTGGAAATGTATTCGGCTACCGCGTCTTTGTTCTCAGCTTTGAAGATTGGGACGATCAAAGCTTGGGTAGGTGCGATCATTGGAGGGAGGACAAGGCCTTTGTCGTCACCGTGCATCAAAATGATCGCACCGATGATCCGGGTACTCAGTCCCCAACTTGTGGTCCAGGCATAATGTTTGTCGCCGTCTTCACCCAAATATTGAACGTCAAATGCTTTGGCAAAGCCTTGACCTAATAGATGGGACGTTCCGCTTTGCAGGGCTTTCTTGTCTTTCATCATGCATTCGAAAGTTGTGGTGTATTCAGCCCCTGCGAACTTCTCGGCTTCTGTCTTGCGGCCTTTGATGGAATAAATAGCTAGAAATTCTTCGGCAAAGGCCGCGTACATATCCAGCCCAGCTTTGACCATCTCATCTGCTTCCTCTCTGGTCGCATGGGCTGTGTGACCTTCTTGCCACAAAAACTCAGTCGTTCTCAAGAAAGGTGTAGTCCGCTTTTCCCAGCGTACAATGTTGCACCACTGGTTGACCTTCAGAGGAAGGTCCCGATAAGACTGAATCCAATCTTTAAACATCTCATAAATTATTGTCTCCGAAGTAGGGCGTACTACCAATTTCTCTTCAAGCTCTTTGTCCCCCACATGCGTAACCAATGCCACTTCAGGTGCAAAACCCTCTACATGATCAGCCTCGCGTTGCAAGAAAGAATAAGGAATAAACACAGGGAAATATGCGTTCTGCACCCCCAACGCTTTGATGCGTTTATCCATTTCAGCCTGAATCCTTTCCCAAATTGCATAGCCGTATGGGCGGATTACCATACAACCCCTTACAGGGGAGTAATCCGCCAACTTCGCACGCGTGATCACCTCCGTATACCAGTCAGACTGGCTGGTTGAACGAGGTGTAAGTGACTTCTGATCTTGTTTCATAATTCTATAACTAATAATTAATTTTCTAGTATGCTTGCAATAAGCTTTAAACCATCATTTCTGGCAGGGTCTATAAGCCATTTGATAACTGTCGGCTCGCCTTCATTATAGTTCGTACAACTTCCCAAGGGAATGTCGCAGCACCAACAATGCAGATATGTTTCATAAATCTCTTTTAAAGAACCCTTTATAACCGATTCTTGCCCACCATGATCTAAATAGTGCCTGTAAACCCCATAACTTATATGTCTTTGAACACCTTCAGGAAGAGTATCATAAATACCTCGATCTTCCTGTTGATTCAGTATCTGATTTACAAGCCTTACCCTTAAGTGGTGTAACTGCTTCCAGTTGTCCATTCTATTAAACTAACAAATAAATAATAGTTTTAAGCCATGTTTAGACACCCCAAAGGGGAGGGCAAAAAACTGTATTTACTTGTCGGTTAAATTTGAACTTGAACATAAAAAAGCGACCTAAACTGTCAGAATTCTGACAACTTAGGTCGCTTCTATAAAATAATTGCGAGGTACCTCCTAATTCATTCCGATCAGTTCGGAACCTTTAAATCACTTTAAATTGTTGGGTTCACTACAATCTCACCTTGTAGCTGGTTTCTTCTGCTTTCAGACAATGACAGAATTTCTTAATGTGATTATATGTCGCTTTGAAACGAATATCAATAGACCGAAGGTTACTTAACCCCGAATCTAGTCTCACTTCCACAGACTTGGGTACGTAATATCTCAAGTGCACTACGCAACTCATCGGAAGGGGAAAAACCCAGCTGTTTGAGTACCTCCATGATGATACGAACAAAATCCACCCCGGTAGCGCAAATATCATCTATCTCATCAAGTCCTGAAACCAATACTGCAGCCTGATCGTCACTCAATATAATTCCATTATCCACCAACAATTCGCTTAATTGTTCAATAATGTCAGCTCCGGATGTCATACTTGTTTCTAAGGTTATCTATATGTGCGATTATATCATCTATGTCATCTATAGGGTACCCTCTTTTAGTAGAGATACCTACTGCGCCGATCTCGTTTAAGTCAACAACATCTACTGATCGACTCGCCACCAGTGACCGCAAAGTATCATATGTCCCTAACGCCTCCAGGAGAGTGTCCAAGTCTACTAGCCGGTCACGTTGCAATATACGTTTAAAACAGTCAACCAGATGAATGAACATGTGAACTACACTCACTATAACATCCACTTCGACTTTCGCTGCATTTATAAGCTCTCGCGCCTTCCCCTCGTTTCGCAAAGTCCCCACATACATGACGGGGAAGTGGAAGCGGCTGCTTAAGCCCCTAAGGGCTAATTCTTTAGCCAAACGAGCCGCTTCCGCCTGCAATGCCATTACGTGATCATAGTTAGTCTCATCGTAATCTCCGAGCAACGTAATAGCTGATTTATGTTCAGAGCCTACGTAGCTATCCTGCAGTTTCTTCCATAACTTCTCTCGCAGTCGATCTACATCGACTAGCAAAATACGTTCAGCATAAAGCATGCTCATTGCTTCGTTAAAATGCGTAGTTTTGCCTGCACCTGGCAGTCCGGCAACAAATGTCAAAGATTTCTTAATTTCAACAGCAGACGGCTTACTACTATGTTTTCGCAATGCTTCTTCAACCTGATCTAGCTCCTCGGCTATTATCTCTTCATGTATCTTACGGCGAAATTCTGCCTCTGGCGATTGCGACTTTTCTAGACTCTCCCATTCAGACTTCAGTGTTTGTAATGCAAGGTTTTCAGGTTCATTTAGCCGCGATTCAAGCTTTAGGTTGGCACTTTGCGCGTACCCTCGTAACTGACCGATGTCACCATTTATCAATGCAGCAAGAACACCTTCAAGCTCTGACGGATTCAAACCTATCATCTCAAGTCTATGGTCAAGGTCTGGGATCTCTGCCCTCAGTTGAACTTCCAGTTCTCTGTAGTAGGGCTGGTTACTAACTTGTTGCTCAGCTAATCCCACTGTCATTATTCACTATAGGATCAAGGGCTGGTTAATTTGGCCTGTTCCCTGTCTTGATAAGTAAACTGATAATTACCCCGATCCGAGAAGTTTACCAGGACCTCAGCTTCGAACTCAGCCTGTGAGTATGCCTGCTTAAGCACCACTAAATACTTGGTTCCCTCAATAAAGTAAATCTCATAGTCATCAGTCGCTGGTTTGACCAGTCTCACGTAATCTGCAAAACTAATCCCTTCAATAGGCTCACCACCCACAATCTGCAACACCTCATCAGACTCAAGATTACCGTACAAGCGGTAAGTAGAGGGATTTGTAGGGTCGATCGCCGTGTCTGGATCGATATCATCTGCATAATCCTCGGGTATATCAACATCAGAGTATTCCTTGATCATCACACGTGAATTGAACGCAGTCGCACCGGCGGCCTGGCGAGCTTTGAATATCAGTAGTTGGATCTCATCCTGAGAAAGAGCAGAGAAGTCCTCGACATACACCACTATCAGGTCAAGCTGCGTAACTTCGGGGTTCGAGATATTCGGATCTGGCTCCAGCTTCACAAATGAAGAGTATTGATCCACACCTTCGATCACAATCTGCTCGCCAGGCCGCACTTGCTGGGTCGTCGGCGGGACATACCTAAACAATGCATTGATAACGACCAAGCCGACGACTACCACAGCCACACCGATCAGTGCGTACTTAAACTTTAGTTTACTCAGTAACTTTTTAATCGTATTTGTCATATGCCACAGTATTGTTTAACCCAAGGTGTAGAGTCAATAGCATTTCCTGCGTAAGTAGGAGGATTTTTCGCCCCATTCGCATCTATAATTGCAAAGTGTAAGTGTGGAATACTCCAGCAACCCGAACCATCATTGCCTTTAGCACTATAAGGTTCCCATTCTCCATCCATCTTCCCGTCATACACAATCCCAATTGGATCACCTTTCTTCACCTCTTGTCCCAATGATACTTGCACATTCTCCAGGTGAGCTAACCTCCAGAGTTTACCCTCGGCGTCTTGCAAGTGCACCACAAAACCTCCGTCATAGTAAGCAGCACCCTCATCATCAATCTTGGCGTCATAATAAACAGTTCCCCCTCTACCGTATAAGCCCTGCTGCTCGTTAATCGCTACGAGATTGTTTGCCTCGATCACTCGGTAATTTATCCCCCTGTTTGCAGGGTTAGGATCATTAGGATTAAAGTCATTGCCCGGCCCATCAGGCAACTGGATAAAATCACAGATGTTCTCACCGAATGCGCTTACGGTATCTACTGGACTTCTCATCTCCACCACAGTAGCATCTACAGGGGCAATGACCTCTTTCCCTCCTGCGGCACCAATGTCTGTTGGCTGTTGAGGCTTAATGTCGTCACGAGCGTGGGAACCTCTCCCTCCACTAGCAAACGAAGCCTGGGAAATACTTGTCCCATTAGGGTCCTTGATCGGGCAGGCGAAGTCGCCTGAAATTACTCCAGATGTCGGTTTACACGACGTAATCCCCGCTGCATCTAAAATGAATGGAACAGGATCGGTGCTGCATTGTCCCAGTTTGTATTTCCCCTCACCGTAACCGTCGTAACAATCTCGTAAACGTAACTCAAAGTGTAAGTGCGGGCCAGAGCTTCGTCCTGTGCTTCCCACAAAGCCTATCAGCTGGCCCGCCTCAACCTGAGTACCCACTTCAATATCTGGAGCGACAGAAGTGAAGTGCTGGTAAGAGGTCCAGAACGTACGCTTACCTCCGTGTTGGATCACTACAAAGTTCCCAGCTGTACCACTTACCCCTTCTATTGCCGCAGACCAATTATTCTCCATTCTCTTTACGGTCCCTGCTGCGGCAGCATACACAGGAGTCCCCAGCGGAGCACTATAATCAACTCCACTGTGGTTATTATTACCATACTTTTGAGACACTGGGGCATTAATGCCCTCAGCTCCCAGAGGGTGGATTAGTCGAATCTGCCCATCAGCACATAAGTCTTGTACAGGTGGAATACACTCCAGGATTTGATCTGTAGCCAACCCTTCACATAAGGTCGGATTTTGACCCGGGTAAACATTGCACATTGTCTGCTTGTACACAGAGCAGTATTCAACACCCTGGTCACCACAGGCACCCAGATAAGCCTCTGCGGCTTTGAAAACCTCACCCTGAGTCCAATCCGTACATTTACCCCCTGTTTCAGAATCCATCTTCAGTTTCGAAGCAGCACCACATAGCGCATATCCTAGTACCATGCGGTCAAGAACATACTCCGCGCCGTCTTGCTCCAGCAAGTCGGCGCGAGGGTACTCAATCCCTATCGCATCCAAGCATTGTTTTGTTCCAAACTCCCAGTTAAAACCGTTACCGGTAGATTTCCCATGCGCCGGGTTTGTTCCAGCTAGCCAAGCAATATCTGTAAACATCGCTGGCCCCCAAGCCACTTGAGACTCGTTCTTTTTTGGATACAAATGCTTATACATATCTCCTTGTAAACTCGGCAGCGCACTTGTGATTTCGCGCTCCATCATTGCGATCAAAATACCATTTGGCAAGCAAGATACTTGCTCAATCCTTTGAGTAAGGTCAACCAAGCTAGGTTGCAACTGAGAGATCGATTTGATCGAAGACTCCCCACCTTTGGCAGATTCAGAAGGCTCCAGTGTACATTGATTCTGACAGTTACCATCCACGATATAGCCCTGCTGGCACAAGAAATCACCAAGTGGGTCGTTATCTCCTAAGATTCCAATACAGTTCGTCTTTTCCCCCAAAGCCTTATGCGCAGGACTCCCACACCCCACCCAACCCGCAAACAATTCGGCAGTACTCTCTTGGAATTGAGGAACCCCGTTGATCACGTTGATCTCACCACTCTGTAACACCGATGTCTTGGCCAGCACATCACTCAGCCGCATTAGCTCATCCAAATATCCCAACATTTCGTAAGACTGGTTATGCAACTCCCAATTCTTGCCTTTCGCTAAGTAATACTGATACTTCGAAAAGTAGTTGCCCAAGAAAGCATCTCCCGAACATCCCGCCTCCAGCACAGCCTTTCCTTTGTCCTCAATTGCAAATTGAGCCCAACCAGGGTTTGTATTCATCCAGTTGAACCCAAGCAAGAACCCAAACCCTGGCATACTGGATAACCTACTAACCAAATCTATCATGTCACCTGTTTCGTTACTCTCCAAGTTTCCAGTCTCCATAATCCAAGTTTCCATGTCTGCAAACTCCGGAATTTCTTGAATCCGTTCATAGTAGAACTCTGCATCTTCTCCACCCACATTGTCGTAAGTATTGAAAGCCAAACAGGAAATCTTGCTCTCTTTATCAGCCGTAAACTGTTCGGCACCATAACCTTCTAAGAAGTCTTGAGCATGATCAATCACTGTCTCAACACCATCCCCATTGCGATCCTTTCCTCCATCACCAGTTCCCAAACCATAAGTAGCATTGAAAGTTGGAGTGGTAACCTTTACTCTGCCTCCGCGTGTATCAATATTTGCCACACAATCGCGAGTAAACTGACCTTCAGCCACCATTCCAGGCGCATACTCAGGCACAGGCTCGTTGTGACCACAGGTCACGAACACCTCACCACAAGACAATCCATCAGTAAGCCTATTCAATGTCTCAGCCTGCTGAGCTCCGCTATCAAATCCACATCCACCCAATACGCAAGAACGGATCACAGGAGTGATACCTTTCCCACACATGAAGTTCAATTTTTCTTTGATCTGATTAACTTCTCCATCTCCAGAGGGGCCTGGAATAATTGCTAGCCCTAGACCGTAACCTAACTCAGCCGCCTCGGATATCTCACCACCCCCTAACTGGTAATAGAAAGTAGCGTAGTTAACTCCAATACGACAGGAATTTATTTCATCCTCTTCTTCTTCTACCTTTGGTGGCTCTACATTTTCTGGTGCACCAGGCTGACTAGAAAGCGCCCCCAACGACTCTGCTAATGCGCCGTAACTTCTAGTTGGATTATCTAACATCAAGTTCTTACGGCCCATTGGGATTTTGCTGTCAGGGCCTGGAGCATTCATATAGGCTCGCACAACAACATCTGACTGCCATCCCCAATCTTCGTTGAACACCAATTTCAAGCCGCGCTGGCCAAACTGTGACTGCACGTAGCGATACGTCGATGCCAGCGCGGCATAGACACCAGGTATCTCATAATTCTCAATATCTGAAGGGAAACTCGTCTTACGCAAGGTAACCGAAGTATTACTCATACTATCTGCCCCTTTGACATACTGAATACACTGATCAATCTTTTCGCCGTTCAAGTTACATGTTTTTGTGCGAATATTAGCTTCCGTGTAAAGTACAAAGCGTCCCGTCTCAGTTTCATCGCAGCGACAGCGGAGATCGGGATACTTCGCAGGATCCTTCGGTTCACGAAGCAGATTACATACAGGCGAACCCACCAAGTCATTTTCATTGCGCCATGTGCTGTAACAAAGCTCCTCCGGGCTTCCGGTCCATTTTTCTTTCTTGATAATCTGTTCACTACCGTAAATCATATTCTGAGGATCAGTCTTTACGAGCGTATCTCCACAAACCAGCTCCGAAGCAAATTCTGTTGAATAACGTGCTGGGTCATAATCTTGCAATGAATCTGCTAGACCCAAATACATATCCTTTGTGACACAGAAACCCTTACCTTTGTATAAGGCGAACTCATCTGGAGTAATCACCTTCGCACTCGGAAGCGCATCATTTATTATCAATTCGTCATCTTGTTTGAATATCCCTTGCCTAATTCCGTCAAAGCACCAAGTAGTCTTGGTCCGGAAGTTATGCTCTGAAGGTCTGTCCCAAGCATAATCACTCTGCAATTCACCAAAGTACTCGCCACTAGAAGCAAAATCGTTGATCGGAATCGCTGAGAATAGCTTGGGATCTGAAAGACTAGAAAACTTTACCCTCAGCAGTTCTGCACTATTGTATAACGCACTTCCCAACCAAGGAATTGGATACTCCTTACCCTCTGTCACTTCCAATCGCTGTGCAAATTGGTTCATCGGGTTCAGATAAGAGAAGTAATTTACGTTTGCCACGGTTGCAGCGACAGGCTGGTAAGGGTTAGTATCTGTTCCAGCCGGGTTGTTGCTACCAAACTGTTTTATTGGCAGACCGATCTGCACCGTGTAAATAATTTCTCCCCCACACAATTCTGCAGCCTTGTTGCAAACTACTCCGGACTCTGTGTAACTAGGAGAATTGAATGCCACCGTAGCAGACTGCTTCGATTCACAAACAGGAGCTTGGGCTGACTGAATGTACTCAAACTTGGAGTCTTCTAAGTCGTAATTGCAGTTTGTCAGAATAAGATTTAGCCTAGAGATCTGAGCTTCTGAAAGAGAGTATGGGGCAGATTCGGGACTTTCAAATACAACCGCGCGCACATCAGGATCAATCCCGAATCTGCCTAGGTCATCTTCCAGTCTCTGAAGTGATAACTCGCTTAGACCACCGTCGCTAGCTGAGAAGTATTCACGCTTCAAGCCAAAGTTAAGTACTATAGCTTGCATATGCTGCCTAAACACCTCATTATTGTTCGTGGTTAACCATTGCTTAGCTCGGAAATGTTTATCTTTCACTGGTTGAGCAAACTGGTAGTATGCAGTTTTATTGTACTGAGAACGGTACTGTGGAGACCCGACACTGCCGTCAAACTGTTTATTAATATTCTGGATATCTACTAGCAAGAAATCAAAGTAAGATAGGTCTAGGCCTTGCTCATGAAGATGTTCAATAAAGTCTTTCTCTACCTCATCGTTTGCAGACATTACTGGGGTTCCTACTGCAACTTGTTGGTTTTCCTTCAGCTGAGAAGCAACATTTGTAGAAATTTCGATAATTCGGGCAAACGCGAAAGAGTCAAAGTAGGCTTTTGGCACAGACCCTCCCACAAACAAACTATTTGGGACGTCCTGAGAGATTTTATTGTAAATTCCTACCAAATCATTGGCATCATCGCCCCCAGTTAAGCTCATAGGAAGCAAAATAGGTGTAAGCTGACGATTGGTAGCCTCAGCCACAATCCGTACGAGATTGTCCACATCGGCAGCAGCATACGTATAGATATTTACCCCTAAATACTTGCCCCCAGCCACAAAGAACGCACGCAATTTGCGGTCAAGCTCTTTGCTGTTTAGGTCAATTCGTTGTCCGTTGAAATTTACATTACCATCTCGCACACTAATCGAGGTGACCCCCAGCTTGTTCTGGCAGCGATGATAATTATCATCGATAAAAGTTTGCTTGAAGACTGGGTCTTTATCTCGGGCTGCAGCCAACTCATTCTCCACCTCAATCCCTGGAAGCTCAGCAAAAACTCGATCCCAGCGAACCACCTGCAAATCTCTCGAAAGTTGCAACGTAGAAACCAGCACTACAGCAAACATTAGCGCGGCAATCACGAACTTATGCTTTTTGGGCAGATCTCCCACTTGAGGTCGACTTTTCACTCTCACATAATAGCGGAACTACAAGCTCTCTGCTACTGTGGTAGTCGGGTATAACACTGGATATTTTCTGGTATATTATGCAAGTATGCTAGATCTCACACAATACGGAACAAGTCGACCTTTTGCTTGGACACATGATCATTTAGTTCGAATCCTATCTACTGGGCGCGATCCGATATTGTCAGACCCACTCGTAATTAACGCGTTTAGAACTATCGATCGCGCCGACTTCACCCCCTCGGAGCATTTGGACAAAGCCTACATGGACAAGGCTATAGATATTGGCTTCGACGAGCAAATGTCCAGCCCCACAACCGTAGCCAAACTTGTCCAAACAGTTCGGCCGGCTTTGGGTGGGAACTACTTACACTTGGGATCCGGAACTGGTTACTTGGCAAGTATTCTAGGGTTTATCGCAGGCAAAGCCGGCCGAGTACACAGCTTGGAGAGAATATTATGGATATGGGAGAAAGCAAAGAAGCATCGCAGCCTATATCCAGAGCTAACAAATACATTCGTTTTATTGAGGGATGGGCAGTTCGGGCTAGAAGAGAAAGGTCCATATGATGGGATAATCGTAAGCTATTCTCTCCCACACATCCCTGTTAAACTTCAACAACAACTCAAAGTAGGGTCAAGATTGATTGTTCCTTTTCCCGACCACAGCATCCACATTTTGGAGCGCACAGGAGAAGATACTTATGTTGAAGAGGTAGAGTATGGATACGTATTTACGCCAGGAAAAGTTGGGTTGGCCTAATTAGCACTCACCCCTTGACACTGCTAACCAGGTCTGATAAATTCTTTGCATATGAATATCACAGACCTATTTGCCGCACGCACAAATGAAGCGCTCCAAGTAGCCGCCGGGATGACCATGTCGAAGCAACAGCGCGCAATCGATACAGAACACATTCTGTACGGCTTGAGCCAAGATGCCAGTGTAATGCACCGAATTTTCAATGAATTGGGAATTAAACCTGACGAGCTAGCTAATCAACTTGAGCGTCAAATGAGTGAAGGCAACTATGAAGGAGCAACCCCCACTCTGAGCCCCAGAGCAGCACAAGTTATCCAATTAGCTTACCAAGAGAGCCTTCAACTTAACCACAGTTACATCGGGACAGAACACCTATTTCTTGCGCTGATACTCGAGGAAGAGGGGCTGGCGGCGCAGATACTACGCAAGTATGCGATAACTCACATCAGCGCCCGCCAAGCAGTCGTGAAAGTGGTGGGGGAAGGAGATAAGGAAGGCAACGTAGCCAATAGTAAAAGCGAAACTCCCACATTGGATCAATTTTCGAAGGATTTAACCGAACTGGCACGCCAGGACAAAATTGATCCTGTAATCGGACGCAGTGATGAAATCACGAGGGTGGTCGAAATACTCTCTCGTAGGAAAAAGAATAACCCCGTTCTGATCGGTGAACCGGGAGTTGGAAAAACAGCTATTGCCGAAGGTTTGGCTCAGAGAATAGAAGCGGGGCAAGTTCCAGACGTTTTGAAAGGAAAGAAGCTGAAAGCTCTTGATCTGGGAATGATGGTTGCGGGGTCAAAGTTTCGTGGCGAGTTCGAAGAACGAGCCAAGAAACTGATTGCAGAACTCGAAAAAAGTGAGCGCGACATTATCCTGTTCATCGACGAATTGCACACTATTGTGGGCTCGGGCGCGAAGGAAGGTGAACTAGACTTCGCCAATATGATCAAACCCGCCCTCGCCCGCGGAGAACTACAAGTAATTGGCGCGACAACGCTAACTGAATATCAGAAGTATATTGAAAAAGACGCCGCGTTGGAGCGCCGGTTTCAACCTGTGCTTGTAAATGAACCAAATATTGAACAGACCATCCTTATCTTACAGGGCATCCGTCCCCGCTACGAGGCACATCACCGCCTGAAGATAACCGAGGATGCCCTGGTGGCAGCTGCAGAACTAGCTGACAGATATATCAAAGACCGCTTCATGCCTGACAAAGCAATCGATGTAGTCGATGAGGCTGCCAGTAGAGTGCGGCTTCGCTTCACCAGTGAGCCAGATGACCTACGCAGTTTAAAGAGCGAAGCCGCCAAGCTAGAAGCTGAGCGCGAAGCGCTCACTCGCGCTGGGGAACACGAGCAAGCTGCCGAGATCAAGATGAAGCTCGAGCAACTCAAAGAGCAGATCCAACCACTTGAGGCAGAACTGGCCAGACAACGCGGCACGGGCACCCCAGAAGTCACAGTTACCGACATCTACGAAGTTATTTCACGCATGACAGGGGTACCAGTCACGGAGATGAACAAAGAGGAGAAAGCTGCATTGCTCAACCTGGAACAACGTTTACATGAAAGGGTAGTTGGACAAGATGAAGCTGTAAAGCTGGTCGCAGAAGCAGTCCGTCGTTCACGAGTTGGGTTAAAAGATCCAGGCAGGCCAATCGCAAGTTTCTTGTTCCTAGGGCCAACTGGGGTTGGCAAAACTGAGCTAGCCAAAGCATTGGCCGAAACTGTGTTTGGTGATGAAGACGCGATTATTCGGTTGGACATGAGTGAATACATGGAAAAATTCGCCGTCACCAGACTGATTGGCTCACCTCCAGGTTATGTCGGCTACGAAGAGGGGGGCCAGTTAACTGAGAAAGTACGCCGACATCCTTACTCAGTCGTTCTATTGGATGAGCTAGAGAAAGCACACCCCGATGTGTTCAACATCCTTCTGCAAGTGCTTGACGATGGCAGACTGACAGATGGAAAGGGTAGAACAGTGGACTTCAAGAATACAATTATTATTGCTACCAGCAACTTGGGAGCAGAGCTGATTACCACATATATTAAGGACCAAACCGAAAAGGTTACTGAGAAGCCAGCATCTGCACCGAAACCAAAGACAAAATTGATCAAACTCAAAGATGAGGAAGACACAACACCTGACACGAATAATTCTTGGACACAGCTAAAGAGTAAACTAGACATCATACTGAAGCAGAGTTTCAGACCCGAGTTCTTAAACAGAATAGATGAAGTGGTCGTATTCAAATCACTCTCGAGTGTGGAGCTACACAACATTGTAGGGTTGTTGCTCAAACGGACGGCCGCGTTGCTAGCTGCCCAAAAGATTGAACTTGAGTTTGACCCCGCGGCCGTGAAGAAGCTGGCCGAGCTCAGTTATGATCCTGAATTTGGCGCTCGGCCAATCAGGCGTACTATCCAACGAGAGATCGATAATCGACTCAGCGAGAAGATTCTAAGCGGGGATTTCAATCCCGGAGATAAGATCAAGGTCGAAGTTTCAGAGAATGAATTCTCGTTCACAAAGGCTTCTAAATAGGAGCATTTATACTTACCGTCGGATTAATTTCCAATAGCACCAAGTTAACCTCAAGATCGGTCAAATTCAACTGTTTGTCTTCTGCCTCAGCAGATACCGTGGGGATGCGTAGCTGTAGTTTTCGAGGTAAATAAGTTACTGTATCCACCCAAACTCGATAACCAACTTCGCCAAAAGTGATTGTGTCAGCGTCAAGCTCGACAGTTGCAACCGGATAGAGTGTGCGAAGGACTTTGGATAACAATCGCTCCACATAATCTTTCACCGGTTGATCTGCTGGATAAACTCTAAAGCGATAAGTATTGTTCATTCCTAGAATTTCCTCCGAACCATAGCCATATCGGGTTTGAGAGGTAAAGGTAGAAAACATGTTTACAGCTTCCAAGTCCTGGATCGTCAGGACTGCGGTATCTAGGTTCTGAGTGGCCAGGTAATTTCTGTCGTTGTACTTTATATATACCGTTTCTCCCAAGATCGTCTGTTTATATGCTAGTTTGTTTCCCAATGATTGGTCTTCCCCTTCTACCAGAATCTTGCGGCCTGGTTTGTCATACTTTCCTACTCCAGAGAACACAACTACCGTATCCAGATTGCTTGTGTCTTCTGCTTCAATTTTGAGATCGAAGCTCAGCGTGAAATCGAAATTCAAAGAACTGATATCTGTCAGTTGCTCCCAGGCTTTGGCATATGCTTTGGCGGGAGATGGGCGGAGTTCGATGTAGGCAAATAGAGCCCCTGCTCCTACCAGAATAATGAATAGTACAAGCACAGCAAGCCATATCCACCTTCCACCAGAAGACCTTGGTGTGACAGTTGGGAAACCATCTGTGTATTCATTTGTAGATTCGGGCTGCGAATCTGGTGCGTCAAGTTCCAGCACTCCCAACTTACCCATGGACGGCTCTGGGGTCTGCGGCTGAGGCTTTGGTTCTGGTTCCACTGGTATCTCCAACTCAGCCGCCTCTTCATTGACTTCAATTTTGGGCAGTTGGGGTCCCAACATCCGTGCTCCTGGTTTCATACCATAGATTACCAGCTTAATTTCAGCGTTACCAGAGTCTCGGGTGTAAATAGGCTTTGTTTATTGTTAACCAGGGTTTTGTAGGCTAAACTCTATGCATGTTTAGAGACCGAATTAGACTAAAAATGAAGGCAGGGCGAGGAGGAAATGGCAAGGTAGCTTTTGGGCCTTATCACAGGCCCTTGGGTGGTAACGGCGGAAATGGCGGAGATATTTATGTCCAAGGAAGCGAAAGCATGTATGATTTCTCCGCGTTAAAGACTGAATTTACTTATGCGGCCGGTGATGGTGAACCCGGAGGGTCAAACAATCTCACCGGCCGCAATGGCAAAGACTTGATCATCAAGGTTCCCCTCAAGACTCTTATTTATGACTTGGATGACAAGCTCGTAGCTAGTGTAGACAAGCCAAATGTTCCTCAGCTGTTGCTCAAGGGTGGAGAAGGGGGGTTGGGAAACTGGTATTTTCGCAAGGGTGGTATTGGTGCCGCTGAAGTTTCTACCCTAGGGAAAGATGGTGAAAGCTTAAAAGCCTCCTTGGTACTTGAGCTACAAAGCGATATTATTTTCATTGGCCTACCTAACGCGGGAAAGTCCTCTATCCTCAATGAATTATCAAATGCCGATGCCAAGGTCGCTGCTTATGCATTCACCACCCTAAGCCCGCAATTGGGCCGTATGGGGGACATAGTGTTGATGGATCTGCCGGGTTTAATCGAAAAGACCTCAGAAGGAAAAGGACTTGGTACAAGCTTCGTCAAACATACCAAATCATCCAAACTCGTCGCGCATTTCGTCAGCTTGGAGTCAGACGACCCAGTCCGAGACTACCGCCTCATGCGCGACGAACTCAAAGCCATCGACGCCGAGCTCGCCAAGAAACCTGAAATTATCATCCTCACCAAAACAGACGTGATCCCTGCCGCAGACATCGAATCCAAGAAAAAACTCTTCAAAAAGTTCAAAAAAACCGTAACCTCAGTTTCCACCTTCGACTTCGATGCGCTTGAAGAACTGAAGAAAGTTCTAGAAGACTTCGTTCAGAAAGTAAAGTAGACAGTCGTTGGCCACTAGCTGAAAGCAAGCATGATAGAGAGGCTTTAGCCGCTTAGTTTCTAAGCAATCCTAACCACCACACTTCCTTTTTTCCTTCCTGTTTCAACATACTCGTGAGCTTGGGAAATATCCTTGAACTCAAAAACCTTATCTATACTCGGTTTCAACTTGCCGGCCTCTACCAAATCAACAATAACCTGCAAGTCTTCTTTTTTCTCTGGGGCAGTACCTGTCAAAAACTTCTTTCCATCTTCGTGATCCTTTTTAGCAAAAAGCTCCCCAAAAGTTGCAACCGCTTGCAAGAAAATACCGTTGGGATTTAATAAATGCTTATACTCAGCGAATTTCAAATTCCCCACAGTATCGAAAACAACATCAAATTTAGTAGCCAGATCCTTTAGGCTCACTTGCTTGTAATCAATAACTTCCGTTGCACCAAGACGCTTAACAAATTCAGTATTATTGCTGCTACAAACGCCGATCACATTGGCCCCCATAGCTGTTGCAATCTGAACTGCATTAGATCCTACCGCACCCGATGCACCATTTACCAAAATGCTTTGACCAGCGCTAATATTCGCTTTGTTCAAAAAATACAATGCTGTAGAAGCTCCAAATGGAATCCCAGCCGCCTCCTCAAAGCTTAAATTTTTTGGTTTATGCAAAATAGCATTATCCACATCCACAACTACGTACTCCGCATAAATATTGAATACTCTAATCCCGATAACTTCATCGCCGATTTTGAAACCTTTTACGTTAGAACCAACTGCTTCAATAACTCCAGAGAACTCTGAGCCTAAAATCTTCTTTCTGGGAGCAGAGATTCCAAGGGCCAATCTGGCCGGGACACTAAATCCCTTAGGGAATTTGGCACTTCTAATTCTTACATCCCCCGAAGTTACTCCAAATGCTCTAATTCTTACCAACACTTCGTTTGGTTTTGGTGTTGGCTTTTCAACTTCGATAATTTTAATAACTTCTGGTCCTCCGTATTTTGTTACAACTGCTGCTTTCATAAACTAATAGAATAATAAATAAAGTCACAAAGCTAAGCTAGTATCTCTTCCAACTCTTCCACCGAATTCGACAGCACCAACTTACGTCTCAGTTCGTTTGCATCGGGAATGTTGGAGACGTACCAGGCGAGGTTTTTGCGCATTTGCACGTAGCTGAGCGGCCCTTTGAGCTCGACATGCAGCTTGGCGTGGTCAAGCATGGTTTGCTTGGCGGCGGGCCAGGATGGGGTAAACATTTCTGGGACAGGTGAACCCGCCGCCAGAGCCTCTTTGAGCTGCTGAACGTGCTTAAACCACCACGGATTTCCGTAAGTACCACGACCGACCAAAGTCCCTTGAGCTTTGGTATGAGTCAATACCCGCTGAACGTCGTCATAAGTTTTGACATCACCATTTGCCAGGACTGGGAATTGGCCATCTACAGTCTGTACCCCCAAGGCAATCGCATCCCAGTCCGCCTGCCCAGCATAAAGCTGCTTTAGAGTTCGCCCATGAATCGTTAACCAAGCCGGCTCGACCTCTAGCAGGTACTTCACCCAATCAGAAACAACAATTGAGTCAAACCCCACCCGAGTCTTCACAGACACCGGTAGCAACGAGCGTTCATCCCCCTGGCTGTAATGTTTGAATGGAACAGCGTTGCGTTCGGCGAGCATTCTCCGCTGAGCCTTCATCTGCGGAATGCGAGCACGGATATGATCTTCAATACCAGTAACTTCGCCAGTCTCAAACCAATCCTGCACACCCTTGCGAGTTTGACGCACAATCTCTTGGGCCAACTCCGGTGTGCGAATCAGGGCAGCCCCAGCGCCGTGTTCGGTAACCGTGCGAGCTGGGCACCCCATATTGATATCCACCCCATCAAACCCCAGCTCGCATACAATCTTCGCAGCATGATAGAAATACTCAGGCTCAGCCCCAAACAACTGTGCCACCACAGGACGCTCAGTATCATGGAAAATGAAGTCTTGCCACAAGCGTTCCCCTCCGCGACATAAACCAATTACGTGTACAAACTCCGTGAAAGTAATATCCGGCTTACCCTCTTTATTTGTAAAGAAGCGGTAAGCCGCATCCGTCACCCCATCCATGGGGGACAAACCAATCACTGGGAATTTGATATCAAACATCAGGAATTTTAACGCGAGCTAACTGCTTAAGGCAAAAGTACCTTATCGATAATATGCACGATTCCATTTGAAGCAGCTACGTTAGCTGTAGAAACCAATGCATCGTCCACATAGACATTTGTACCCTCGACACGCACCAACAATTCCTTGCCCTGCAAAGTACTCAACAACATCCCGTCGCGTAAGTCAGCTGCACGGTATTTACCGTCGACAATGTGATAGTTCAACACCGAAATCAACAACTCCTGGTTCTCAGGCATCATCAATTCATCGACAGAAGCTTGAATAGCAGAGAAGGCCTCATCCGTTGGAGCAAAAACTGTTACTGCCACACTAGGCTCAGATAGAGCAGCTGTAAGCTCAGCCTGCCCAACAGCCTTGATCAAGCTGCTCAACTTAGAGTTAGATTGTGCCACTTGAAATATCGTTTTTGAAGAATCGCCCAAACCGTCGCTGGTAGAAACATCGCCAGCGTCACCTCGCACCAAAAGAACCACAGCCCCTGCAAACACAATTAAGATCACCAAGATTACAATAGATGGTAAAAGCCACTTATTATTTTGCATATATCTCTTATAATATATAAACTGTAGTCCAGAACTATTAAAGCATATATTCCAAGCCAGTGCAAAAATAAATTATGAAGATTACCACCTCCGATATCTTGAATACGCTGAAGTATATAGCCATCGCCGTGGTCGTACTATTAATAGGAACACAAGGACTGCTTAATTCCATCCCCTACAACGAAGTCTTCGCAAACGTAAACTATTATAGTGATCAAGCAACCCAAAGCATTCTCAGCAGAATATCTGTGCAACTCCCCGGCAGCACAGGCTCCGGAGCAAACCTCTCTGTACAAGATTTGATTATCTCAAGCCTGATCTCAATAGTTGTGAACCTAGTAGTAGTCTTGACCGTAGCAGCCATCCAGATCATCTTTATATTCTCTGTCGCCATGGCAATCATCGGTGCCCTAATCCTCTCTCAAAACAGAGGTATTTTCGAAACCCTATTTCTTGTAGTTGGCTTCGCCATCCCCCAGCCACGTAAGCATTGGGGAAGCGTATACGACATCGAGACAAACCTACCCATCCCTTTCGCCGCACTACGCATAAGTGGCTCAAGCGCAGACAACACCCCACTCACTATTACCCAAGGCACGACAGATCTAGACGGTAAGTACCGTATATATTTGAATGACATCCCAAACAAGGCGGCTTTGATGGTCAAAGCCGCCGGTTACCGAGACAAAGTAGTCCCCATCACATCAACCTCCCACAAGGAGATTATCCTCGACGTACCGATGGTCAAACTCGAAAAAGACGCAAAGTTACCATTGCTAGCCTCTGTCAGGAACTTTGTTTTCAAGCGCGCAGATAGACTAGTCACATACTTATTTATCCTGTCACTTGCCGGATTGGTATTAAGCGCTGTAAACGCCATCGCGTACCAAAGACAGTGGGGTTACATCGGTATGGTAATCTACGGCCTAAGCAGCTCCTGGAATATCTATATTCTCAACAATCGATTGCGTACAAACATAGGGAAAGTGATCAATGCAGAAGATAACAAACCATTGGAGTCTGCCTTTGTGAAGCTGTTCTACGCCGGCCAGCCCGTGATCTCTGGGATCACGGATAAAGACGGCGTAGTCAAGCTCAACGTGCTGGCCGGCACATATGACGTAGAAGTGACAAAGCTGGGGTATTCGCTGCTAGACAGTGCTGTAATCGGAAACACTCGAATTGCAAAAGCCTATGTGAACGAGAAAGGCTATTTCACCAAAAACCTGCGCATGGGAACAGCCGACGCAGTGACCACACCACCACCAATCCAAGACAGCGACAAGCTGATGAACCCTTTTGCTTAAAGAGGCTTCTTTAATACCAAAGTCATAAATAATGGGAACTCTTGTCGGGCTAAGTTTTCCATTCGTGCCGCTTTCCCCTCACTCACTTTATCCGATACCCATTCCTGCAAATCGGTGACATAAAGCCCACTTTTTTTAGCAAGATCAAAGTAGTAACTGATGGGGAAATGGAAGCTCCAGGTCAGCTTCTGCTTGCCTTGCCCAGGTGTCATATCAATAGGCACCTTCAATGGACTAAGGTAGCGATTTACTCTACGGTATTGAATCTTATTCCGGGCATCTATCTCCCAACTGGTCTGGCGGGGAATGCGCAGCACAGGATGATTTAACACGATTACAGCTTCCCCGCCTGGTTCCAAGCTCTGCTCAATATTTTTGAATACCCCTGCAGGCTCAGCGACATTTTGGAGTGCTAAAATCATTGCCACGCGGCTGAATTTGCCCAGTTTCAGAGGCTTGCTTACATCACTTTGCACAAATTCAGCCGCAAACGGATAGCGAAACTTTTTCGCCTCTGCCAACAAACTCGGCGCGGAATCCACACCCACATACTTTTTGATAGCCGGCACATTCCGCGCCAGTACCCCCTGGCCGCAGGCCAGATCCAATAAAGTAGACCCCTTATCCAACTGCAAAATTTCAAGTACCTTAGGAATTATCGTGTGTTCATGATGATAATGTCCTTTCTTACCCACTTTTTGATTGTAAGCAGCTGCCACCTTCTGCCAAGAAGTATCTAGACCCATAATTTAATAAGTTGTAATCTATATATGTACATTTTAACTCAAAAACATGTTGCATAACTTAAAACAGCACAGTCATTGGATAATTACAGCGGGGATCTTAGGTATCCTCATAGTTGTTGCGGCCCTCGTACTTGCCAATAGCAACATTTACCTCAAGAACATTGGGACTAGCACTCTGCAAAACAACGCGATCATCAACAGCGTTGCCGTCAGTGGGCAAGGAAAGGTGTTTGGAACCCCTGACATGGTAACCCTCAGCGTCACCATCAGCGAAACCCGAGACACTAGTGGGGCGGCGCTTAGCGCAGTAAACACAAAAATTGATCAGATACTCGGAGCCGTTAGCGCCGCCAATATCCTACGCGAAGATGTCTCCACCAGTGGGTTGAGCGTTTACCCAGAGTATGACTATTCCGGCAACAGCCGTAGACTACTCGGGCAACGAGCGACTCAGAGTCTGCAAATCAAAGTAAAGGGTGTAGACAGCAAAGCCACAAAGGCGACTCAACTCATAGATAGCTTATCTGTGATAAGCAACATTGAATTGGGAGGAATTAGTTTCGATATCGAAGACAAAGCTGCGCTGCTGAACAAAGCACGTGAACTAGCGATAGCTAATGCCAAAGACAAAGCAACTGCATTGGCAGGATATGCCGGTGTGCGGTTGTTGTCACCGATCAGCATCTCGGAATCTACCAGCGGCGGCGTCACGCCTCCAATGTACAATGAACGCCTCGCCGCCGCCGACTCGACCGGGACATCCACACAACTACCGACAGGCCAATTGGAGCTCACCGTAGATGTATCAGTCTTGTGGGGAATTGAATAGGGAGGAAGCTTAATCAGCAGTTACCACTACATGTTTATAAACATGTCAGATAGTTTTTTGCGTAAACTTTGCGCGGCTGCAGACTCGTTCTTTTCAGGGATTCCCAGGCAATCTTGCAGCCGCTCCACCTCTTCCTCTGTCACACTCACACCAATCTCGGCAGCAGCTGTGGCTAGGCCAATTTGCAACCTGGCTTTGACTTGATCTAGGCCTGCGCTGCCCAGCCTTTCAATCACAGCCTGGACCAGTTCACCTTCAGGTTTAGTTAATTTCAAAACACCCCTACGCATACAGCTATTATCCAGAATGCAGACCACTCTTGCAAATATTTCCAGTTCTATTATCCTATTCTCATGCCCAAACTAACTTACAAGGAATTAATTACTCAACATTTAGAAATCTTAAAAGATCTCCAGTATGAGACCGGCGTATTTGCAGCATCATCAAAACAGGTCGGCACCGGCTACAACAAATCTTGGTTAAGAGACAATTTCTATGAATGTATGGCTTTTGAAGTAATGCAAGACTGGAAGACGGTTGAAAAGACTTACGATGCGATTATCAAAATTTTCCTGAAGCATGAAGACAAGATTGACTGGGCAATCAAAAATAAACCCGTCCATTCATATCAGTACATCCATGCCCGTTATAACCCAGATAGTTTCGACGAATTTTGGGA
>JAEUSD010000009.1 GCA_016788825.1 Candidatus Doudnabacteria bacterium
ATGAATATACTTCACAGAAATTCCATTAGCTGGCGAGAAAGTCTCATCTAGTCTCACAGTCTGCAATAAAGCAATTGTGTTTTCCGCATCTTGTGTGCCATAAACCATTGCCACAACCTGCGCATGTTTCCAAGGCTTTCCCTCTTTGTAGTTACTCTCTTGGATCTTGGCCGAATCAAGCAACAAAATTGGGACCAGTTGTGCCGTATGAGGGGTGGCATAAATGGGACCATTGAAACCTCCTTTAACCAATTTGGGCAACATCCCTGAATGATCAATGTGAGTATGAGTCAGCAAAACGAAATCCACAGTCGCTGGATTGAAATTGAACTCTTCAAGATTCAACTTCTCTACATCCGGACCTTGCCACATTCCACAATCCACAATAAACCGCACATCCCCTGCTGTAACTAAATAGCAAGACCCCGTGACCGTGCCAGCTGCACCCAAAAACTCAATTTGAAAATTCATGTGAATTTGATAAAAAATATTACTACCGCAAACTCAGATCACGATAGTTGTTGGCAAGTTGAATGTATTGTAACTTAAGAGGGTCTAAATCGGCTAGATACCAACGGTATTCTAGCTCATCCTCATCCGTACCTTCGATCACCGATATAACAGCTCTGGTTTCTGTACACATGGCATTAAACTGCGGATAAGCTTCATTTACCTTGCTTGCCAGCACATCCAACCTCTGCCCACCCTCGAGACTCTTACGTGTATACACATATTTTTTCAGCAAAAATGCATCTACTTCCACCTCTCGCTGAACAAGCAAAATATTCCCTTCAGCCAACACACAAAGAGGATAAAAATTACCATCATCACTAGGTAAAGTAAGCTGAACAAACTCCGGAGAATTGAAGTCCCAAGTAAACAAACCAGCATCAAAATCAGCTAATACTACGTCCTCTCTATCCTTTGTATATATTGCTGCCAAACCTGGTCGGGTGACGTCGTCGAAGCGGATAATCTCTTCTCCCTTGAATGAGTAGAGAAAAAACTCGCGTGTAACAGGATCTTGCAAAACTAAGCGTTGACTACCCAAATGTACATCTAACAGATTTGCGCCAGTTTGAAACTCCTTACGTGTTTCGCTATTGCGATAATCAAACCTGTGCAACCAATGGTTATTCGACTCACCCTGGGTAAACATTAGACGCGAAGCGTCTAGCCATGCGTACCCATCTACTCCGCGCGGGAGAGAAGCGTAATCTGTAGCTTTGGTCCACTCCGCGCGGGAAAGATCATAGATAAATATATCGTAAACCTGACGGACATCATCTGTCATACCCAGAACGGCAAGCAACTTACCATCTGCCGACCACTTAGGCTGCTTCCATTTGCGATGCTCGAGGTTTAATACAATTTCATCCTGAGCAGTCGGATCAATTACTACCACTGTGTCATCCGTTTTTACCCCAGCAACAAAATATTTAGCTGCTGTTTCAGGATTTTGTAATCCTACAAGTTGGGGAGGAATTGTCACTGTGGTTGAGGAAGTTGTTTGTCCGTTTCCGTTGCCATTCCCATTACCAGGCAAAGACCCCAGTAACAAGGAAGTTATAAATAATCCTACTATCAGCAAGAATATACCTATTACAACTGCATAAAGTTTACACTTCATATTTTTGGGCAATTAACAACTCATATACAATATACCAAAGTTTCACCTCAACATCCCCTTCAGTACCTGAACAATATTCTCCGCTGTCAGGCCGTGCAACTGCCATAGGTCTCTTGTTGTCTCGGCTGTATCGCCGAATTTATCGTTTACAGCTATGTGCGCGAAATCAAACTGCAGGCCGGCGGCAAGCAGTTCCTTCGCCAGCAGTTCGCCCACCCCGCCGGCCGCCTGGTGCTCTTCTACCACGAGCAGTCTTTTTGTCTGGGCGACATTTTCAAGTATCGGGCGGATGTCCAAAGGCTTGATAGTATGAATATTCAGAAGTCCCCCATGTAGGCCGATCTCAGATACCGTATTTAGTGCTCGCCAGGCTTCCGCCACCATGTACCCATAAGTAACTATTGTGAAGTCAGAACCAAACTTCAGCTGCTGAGCTTCCCCAATTTTGAATCCTTTATCTTCGTATCCATCTATCAGCCTAGACAATAAGGGAGTTTTCTCTCGGCCCAACCGAATGTAGATAGGCCCATCTATGCCGGCCGCAGACAATGCCATCTCTTTAGCTTGGTCCGCATCGGCCGGCACCCACACTTGCATATTGGGCAGGCTGCGCATAATCGCGATGTCTTCTAGCGCCTGGATTTGTATCCCATCTCCGGCGTAACTAAAACCTGCGTGGCTGGAGACAATCTTGACGTTAGCTTTCTGGATACAAATAGAAGTTCTTATCTGGTCTAGGTTGCGGTAAGGTTGGAAACAAGCAAAGCTTCCGATGTAAGGAATAAACCCTTCTAGTGCCATTCCCGCAGCTACAGCCGCCATATTCTGCTCAGCTATCCCCACTTGTACAAATCGCTGGGGGAACTCAGCCTCAAACTCTTGCATCCTCACCGACTCGGTCAAGTCTGCCGATAGCCCAACCACCAGAGGATTAAGCTTTCCCACTGCCAAGAAGCCTTCCCCAAATCCATCTCGTATACTCATTTCGGTTGGTGTTTGTGTTTTCGCTTGCTTGGATTTCATGATTGATTGGCTGTCAATTCTGCTAAGGCTATATCTAGTTGTTTTTTATCTGGAACTTTGCCGTGCCACTCCCACTTATTCTCCATAAAGCTGACTCCTTTGCCAGGAACCGTATTCGCTATAATAATTGATGGTTTTCCAGAGACCATTTTGGCTTTACTAAATGCAAAAAGTACTTGGGGAATATCGTTACCATCGACTTCAATTACATTCCAATTAAATGCTTTCCACTTATCTACAACTGGGTCTAAGGGCATTATCACGTCGGAGGTTTCGGAGAGTTGAATGTGGTTGCGATCACAAACTACGCATAGATTATCCAACGAATACTTGGCTGCTAGCATCGCAGCTTCCCATACACTGCCCTCATTACTTTCGCCATCCCCGATCACACAGTACACCCGATAGTCAACCAACTCATCGGGTTTGGACTTCTTTTTGGTTGGCCTTCCCATCGTTGCATGGAGTTTTCCGGCCAACGCCATTCCCACTGCTATCCCAATACCTTGCCCCAAGGAGCCCCCGGTTGTTTCCACCCCAATATCTAAGTCTCGGAAAGTATGACCTTTGAGGCGCGAATCATTTTTGCGTAGCGTCAGGAGTTCCGATTGAGAGATAAACCCTCGTTCGATCAATGTGGCATACAAGACCGGCACCATATGGGCCGCGGAGAGTACAAACCGGTCTCGATATGGGTCTCGCGGATGTACTGGGTCGACGTTCATTACGGAGAAATATAGCGCAGCCAGTACATCCGCAATCCCTAGCGGCCCACCAGTGTGCCCTGACCCTGCCGCCCCCAACATTTTGAGGGTATTTATTCTAATCTGGTTCGCCACCCCGACCAGCTGTTGTGCTGAAAAATTCTTGGGCATGCTTACAGCATAAGGGAAAAGCGGCATAAACTCAAGGAAGGGAGGATTTGTTATAGGGTATATAATTATGATATAATATAGCATGTCCGAAACAATCACCTCTCTTTCCATACTTGGCCAAAGCCCCCTATTACACGTTTTAAATGGTATTAAGGTCGGATCATATTCCTACCTAAATGTACTTGGTGAATTACTCCGTCAAAAGCTAATTGTCGCCAATCAAGAGTATAATTCGAACCCGACTGAAGTTAACCTTATTAATAAGGCCCGAATTCAGGCCGCCCAAACTGTGACGTTGGGTACACTACAGTATAAAGTCTACAGCCAGGAAAAAGGTAAAGTAACCTTGTTGATGTTAGACGATCAAAACAACCTCGTGAAGACTACGTGGATAGCAAAAGCTACAACCCCCGCTAAACACATAGCGAGCGCAGTTAACCATCTCGTACTCCCTATCACTAATTTTCGAACCCTTCATCTTATGTACATTGACCAAAGTGACGAGGCTCAGCTTTCAGAGGCCAAAGCAAAGATCACAACTTTCACGGAAACCTATACAGAAACTGTTCGAAACCTTTTGTCTACTGGAGAATATGCCAAGATCCTGGAAGACTTTGAAGAAAACATTGCATCTTTAAACAAAGAAAGCTAACAAATGACAAAGCTCTCAATAAATACTTTTTTGGAAGATATTCTAAACTCATTACTAGGGGGTAATACTTTGGAGGCTCGTAAGAAACTAACCTCATTAAATGATTTGATTCACGATGCGGAAATCGAATGGGAAGATAGTACTATTACCGCGCTTTACTCCCAATTCTTAGTTGGGCTCTGTGGTTTTGTGGAAAGATTTAGCGGCAATAGCGATTGGGAAGCAAGAGTTAACTCCTGCTTGATCAGTCATCTATGGGGGAATTATTTTAGTCTAAAGCTCAGACAGTATAATGATGGGAACAGAGATCCTAATCGCGACCTTGAAGAATTCGGCTTTTTAGTAAGTCAGCCGGGAGTACAAAATATACTAAAGAAATATAAATGCGATTCTGAGGGTACAGAATTGACAGAACTCATAGCGATACTTGCCTCAAAGCTACCCCTTAATCAGGGGAAAGACGAAGTACGCCTAATACCAAGGTAATTAGACTTTCTTAAACACCCCAACTAACCATTCGTGGCTACGAGTAACTTGCTCGATCTTGACCATTTCTAGACTAGCTTTCTGAGTTCTATCCAGCAGCTCTTGTTCGGTAAAATAATGGTAAAACTTCTCTCTCTCTTCCCCCGCTTCAATGTCAATCTCGTAACCTTCCCCCTGCCCTTTGCGTACAATCATGTACAAAATCCCCCCATCAACCAACCCTGCGGAGATCTTACCAAACATCTCATCCATTTTTGCTTCGGGAATATGGTGCAACACGTCGCGTGACCAAATACCTTTGTATGTATTCTGCGGCATCTCAAACTCCAACACATCTGTGAGCAAGATATCTACTCCAGGATTCTCAAGTTTTGTAATCTCCACCGCTTCGCGCGATTTATCCAACGCAGTCACAGAGTACTTATTTGCCAAAAATACTGTATCGTGGCCAGTTCCACATCCAATTTGCAAAACTTTTGCCGGAGGTTGAACAAGATTTATAAAGTCTTCCAACTGTGCTTTCGCTACTACATTGGTTACTCGTTGCTTCTTCTGTAATTCTAGAATCTTACGCTTTTGAGCCGCATCTACAGCAGGTGAAAGTACAAAAGCCTTCTCATCCCCGTTATAAACTTCTTTGACACGCGTTTGAACTTCCAGTTCAAACGCTTCAACCAATTCCAAAACCTCTTCTGGTGTAGTCGCATAATGCAAAACACCAAGCTCGTTATCATCCAAAATCATTGCTTTTTGGAAGGCGTCGATCAGGGCAGGCCACTTATCCCCAAACAAGATCACAGGCTTATGTTTACCGTAATACAACTTTGCCAGAGCCCACACCATACCGAATTCAGAAATCGTCCCAGTTCCACCTGGACAGACAATATACACATGCCCCTTCTCGATCAAACCAAGAGTACGCATCATGTAGTTTGAGTAAGTACTCGATTCATCAGTAATATTGGTAATGTTTTTACCTTCGAACAAAGAAGCCAGCCTTGGTTCCCAGTAAACTGCGGCGGTGTGTCCCTCTACAGATTCTGCTCCATCGGTTGCTGCTTTCATAATTCCGGGACCACCGCCGTCGACAATTGCAAAGCCGTTTTCGGCTAATAGCTTGGCAGTTTGCATTACCACTCGATAGATCTCGCTATCTTCTGGGATGGCGGAGTCTCCAAAGAAAGTAA
The DNA here is from genome assembly GCA_016788825.1 of Candidatus Doudnabacteria bacterium. Taxonomy (GTDB): domain Bacteria; phylum Patescibacteriota; class Dojkabacteria; order J137; family JAEUSD01; genus JAEUSD01. The sequence goes on from JAEUSD010000009.1 coordinate 5,854, forward strand.
TGTACTGAATAGCACGGCTCGTGTTTATCTTTATCTCTGGTAACTCACTAGTTTCAGGACGGTTAGGAAGTTTTACAACACTTTTTGGCATAGTTTTTTAAGCTTAGTTATTCAGTTTATCAAACAATTGACGATATGCCACTTGCTTATCTGCGCTTTTCTGTAAATATGAACCCACGCTTAACCTTTGGATATCTACCTCTTTGAGATAATCGACAGACTCCATGTTTATCCCTCCATCAAGACTGATACCCCCACGAAAACCTTTGTCTCGAATACCTTTCACCTTATCCAACACGCTCGGTTGAAATATATTCCCTTGTTTGCCGGCCTGAATAGTCATCAGTTGAATCTCTGAGAAATTTTCGAGTAAAGAAATTTCGGGTACGGGAGTTTCTAGTTTGAGTACTAAACCGAAGTTGGCTAAGTTGTAGTTATCAGATAGGGCAAATTCATAATCGGCCTCTGCATGGATATAGATTTTGGCCATCCGCTCTCCCATAGTCTGAATAATCTTCTTAACTGCCTGTTCAGGAGAGGCATACATCAAATGAAAACCCAGACAAGGCAGTTCGAGATATCTACTTATAACTTCGAGCCCTTCATCTATGGGTACAGTGTCGTTACCCACGAACTGAGCTTCGCAGAAGTCGATATCTATCTGTTCAACTGGCAATAGAGCGTATTCAAGTAATACAGCCTCAAAAGTTTCTAGATCAGGAGTCAGTAATGCTGGTGTAATTTTGACCATCCTCTATCTTAAATGTTGAGCCTCATATCTGGCAATCTGTTGCAAGCGTCTGGTATGGCGTCCAGCATCAAATGTAGAGTTTAGGAAGTTGCGCACGATCTCAATGTGCATGGACTCACTTTGGTAATCTGCGTCTAGAACCAAGATATTGGCATTGTTGTGGTCCCGCGCCTTTTGAGCATGAGCAGGGGTAAAGCACACAGCGGCACGGACATTTTTGACTTTGTTTGCGGCAATGGCCATGCCATTGCCGGATCTACAGATCAAAATCCCTATATCATCGGAGTTTTTGGCTACCTTCTCGGCCAGCGGGAAAGCGTACACAGGGTAATCATCTTCCGGGTCCAAAGCCGCTGGCCCCATATCCACCACACTCTTCCCTTGCTCTGCCAACCACCCCACAATTTTCTTTTTTAATTCAAACCCTCCGTGGTCGGAGGCGATGTAGATTGTCATGCTTCGATTATTTGATTTACTGGCCTATAAGCAATAGTATACACCCCATCTCCTTTAAAGGTTATCTCGAAGCTCGCCTTTGAGAATGGGCCATCAGGAACAGCTTGAGGAAACCGAATATCTATAGTTGCTTTACCACCCAAAGGTAATTCGATAGTTTCCTGGTTTTCATTCAATTTAACATAGGCTGCATTTTCAGAAACCCTTAAAACACCGTCTAGTCCCACGATTAGTTTTACAGGGTGCGGGAATTCATTGGGTGCAAAAGGTGCGACAACAAATATATCTGCCCCCCTCGTAGCACCATTAGCCATACTAGGAAATATTGTTAACCTAGAATCGTCTTTTCCAACAGAGAAATTGTCAGGCTTGTCCTTTGTAACAGTAGCAACAGATAAATCAACAGCTTCAGTTGTATAAGGAAGTGTAGTCGTAGCCTTGTTCATCGCCAACATTCTTTGTGATTCAACATTACCTAAAGAATCAGTGACAGTGCCTAGGCTATTTATAATCTCTTTAAGTAGAAAACCATGAATTGAAGACCTCCCTACGACAGCCATATTCATAAGAGAAAGTAGTATTTGGGATATCAAAGATAAGTCTACTACAACTATGCAATCACTAAGTTCAACTATCAAGAGTTGCTTTACCAGCTCTCCTCGATACTGAGTAACTACTAGCGGGCACCGTATAGCCTCTGACTCTTCAAACATGCTCGCAGAGAAGCCGTTAACCATGACCCTCTCACCAGTACTTGAATTTAAATCTTTAAACTTGTCAACTTCTAAGCCGGCCTTATTCCCTTTTATCCAGATAACACCATTCCCTAATACATCGGCAGGCGTCTTTTCTAAGGCTTTTTTGGAAAGGATCAGAACTCCTTGCTCTGCTAACTTTTCCAGGTGAGGAGTAAAAGCAGCATAACCTAATGCGGGCTTTGTAGTTGAGCCATCAGCGTGTTTCAATTGATTGAGTCCCATAGTACTATCTTACTTACCAACCCTAAATTTTAGCACGCGAGGGGAAAACGTTCAGGAAGCTTACAGCAGGGCCTTATCAGGAACTATCTCCCCGTAGCCTGTTTAACCAAGGCTATTAGTTCTTGGGAGTCTTTGTCGGAGAATCGCTCGCGAGCGGGGGCAAGGATATCGATTAGGTGTTTGGCAACTGCATTTTTGAGATCGAGAGGGAATAGATCCCCGCTCGCGTAGGCAGCTTCTAGTTCTGGGTAGGATTTGAAAGTGACATTACCACCGAATCGTTCCTCTCTTTCAATCACAACTTCGCCAATGATTGGGAATAGTAAGTGTTGAGTCCAGTCCAAAATTGGATTGAACTTCGTCTCCTTCTCAGGAGCATACGCTTTGCGAATCTTGTCTTGGATCTCTTCAGGGGTGTCATGGATAAACACAGCTGACCCAGGAACCGATTTACTCATCTTCATCGCAGTTGTCAGCTCAACTTTATCCATAGACTCATCAGGAGCAGTAGCCGGCTTTTGCAACCCCATTACCAAATGATGGTGAATCGCGATCGGCTTCATTATATTTCCAGCACCGTCTCTTAATGGGTTAATTTTCAACTTCTCAGCAACTTCCAGAGCAATTACATGGCATTTGCGCTGATCCATTCCCGCATGTGCGATATGGTTACCCATTTCAAAAATATCTGCAACTTGCATCGGAGGATAGATAAGTAAGGCAAAATTCATATTTTCCGACTCTTGACGGCCTAAAATAGTCGTAGATTTCATCACTCTAGACAGGGTTAGATTCTTTGATACCTCGACCAAACTCTGCCAGTACCGGTCATTATTGTGATAAAGCTCAGAACCAAATATTGGAGCAATCTTCTCTGGATCGGCGCCTGCGATTTCGCAAGAAACCTTCATCGCAGGCATAAAGTATTCAAGCGCCACACGCTTGATCAACTCGTGATCACCTCCTAGTTTATTATTTATCCAGGTATGCCAGTCCGCAAGAAAGATTCTAGTATCTACACCTAGCTTTTGTAGTTCACGAATCACGAGACCAGTCATTAAGCCTGAACCGAGATGGAGGATACCCGAAATTTCAAAGCCGATATAATGCTTCAACTGCTCACCTCCATCGAGCATAGAACTCAATTTCTCTTCCCCTAAAATTTCTTCCGTAACTTGTTTTAGACTTGTAAGGTCAGCCATGGTTAATTATTTAATTCACTTTCTATATCTTCTAAAGCCTTTTTGAACTTTTTGCGCATTTCAGTAGCAAAAGGGTTATACAAATTCATATCTTTAAAAAGTTGCCAGCTGTCATTTACAACATATTGTTGAACTTCCAGTAACTTTTCAAAGCCCTTTGTATCAATACCCGTAGTCCCTACTTCCATTTGCTGCCCAATTCTACCAACCAAATGTGTATACAACAATGAGTAAGCCATCTTTCGATCATGCTCCTCCGGCGACATCTCCTTCAAAGACACCCCCAATTTATCCACAAACACCCCCTTAAGAAAGCTTTCACTCTGAGCAGAAAGCCGAACCGGACAGAAAACCAAAGGCAACCCAGCCAAGCTATCCCCATTGTTCCGTACACTGTCCGGTCCAAATATTGGATGGGTAGCGCAGATTTCACACCCCTCAGGTAAAATCTCCAGCATCCATTCCGCAGGAAGCATCTTTACCGAGCACACATCAACCACAACCGTTCCTTTGGTTATAATGGGGTCAATTTGCTTCAACACAGACCTCAACTCAGAAATTGGTACACAACAAAATACAACCCGAGAATCCAAAACATCCTCCAGCTTATTCGCTTCAGGCAACTTCGCATCAAAAGCTTTCACCCTAACATCAGGACCCAAAGCACGCTGAAGCTGCTCGTAAAGAAGCCCCCCAAACCTACCCCGCCCAATAATTCCGATCTCCAGTTTACCTGTGTTCATAGTAGACAGGATTATATAACAAAATTTACCCCAAGCTATGATTGTGATAGATTTATATATGGCAGAAAGATTGACACTCAAACTCGACCCCCTTGAAAAGAAGCCACGTCGCTTCTCACTAATGGGCATAACTATCGCCACGTTCGTAATTTTCACCGTCGGACTCTTTCTCGCAGGGATCTACTTTACCAACTTCGTATCCAGACTCGAGTCACAACTAAAAGTAACCACCATCACCCAGGCAACATGGACGATAAATGAGGCCACCATGAATCTAGAAAAACCAGGAACTCGCAACCTCAAACTAGTCAGTTCAATCGGCAATATAAGAAACTATAATAACATCCGTGCCTACGGATTATCTCGAGATGGTAAAAAACTGGCCGTCACCACCGGTGACGGCCTAGAAGTCATTACACTAGCCTCAAATGACTCACTCAAATTATCTCTGCCATTTGCCATCACAGGCGATGCAGGAGAACTGATCAATTGGGACAATTCAAGCAAGTACTTTGCTTTTCCGGTACTGAATAATTCAGACCAGCAGTCCAATATCATTTTGGTCGACACCCAAAAAGAAGAAGTGAGAACATGGAATGCACCATTGCATGCAAATCAGGGAGCGTTCTACCCTGTGCTGTTCCATCCATTGCGAGAGCTGCTATTGACAGTAAACTACGATGACACGGAAACAGCTCTCGCAGATACATCCGCCCGCTCCCTCATGCTAACCATATATACCAAGCAAGGCGAGAAGATCTGGGAGAAGGTTGCCCGTCCCGCCAAAGATACACGCGGGATATTGTTCAAATGGGACGAAACAGGAACCTATGTGGAGTACCGCCTTACCAACGCCACAGATACCAACGGAATAGAGAAAGACTACCTCTTCAGCAAGCTAGCCTGGGAGACAGAGATGATGGAATAGGCTACTAAGCAGCTTCTGTCGTAGGCTGGGTATTTTGAGCTGAGCTTTCTTCAGTTGGAGCTACGTTCGCATCAGCTTGAGACTCTGTTTTCTTGTTCAACCCCATCTCATTCATAGCTTTTCTCACCTCTTCTTTTACCTGTCTGCTGATTTCGCCTGCTTTCTCTTCGCTCTTCACCAACATCTGTTTGACCAACTCACGTCCTTCTTCTTCGTTCAAAGCGCCTTCCTTCTTGAGTTCTTCAACAAATTGCACTGTTTTGTCTCGAGTGATGGAAGCTGCCCCAACCATAAATAAAATTGCTTTCTTGAGTATTGGATTCATAAATTTGTAATTAATATTTAACACTATATTCTACACCACTTCCTTCATTTCCAGATACTTTATTGTTTCCAAGGCGGCCCGGCAGCCCATGCCGGCAGCAGTTATCGCTTGACGATAAACTTGGTCTTGGACATCTCCACATACGAAAATGCCGGGCCGCGAGGTGTGTATACCATCGGCAGAATCGACATAGCCTTTATCTGTTAGCTTTATGGTGCCGCCCAGGAACGCAGTCACTGGTTCATGGCCAATAGCCAAGAAAAACCCATCCAGAGGTTGGTCATAAGTACGATTCTCTTGGTTATTGAAAAGTACTGCATGTGAAAGTTTATTCTCTTTACCTACGATCTCTTTGACTTCCGTGTTCCACACAATCTCAATCTTTGGGTCATTGGCCACGCGATCCGCCATTATCTTACTAGCGCGGAATTTGTCACGGCGGTGGATCAGGTAAACCTTACTTGCGTGGTGTGTTAAGTAAGTTGCTTCCTCCATCGCACTGTCCCCACCACCAACCACCGCTACCACTTTGTCTTTGTACAAAGCCCCATCACATGTTGCACAAGTAGATACCCCACGCCCGTAAAGCTCTGCCTCACCCGGCACATTTAATCGCTTTGGGGTAGCCCCTGTGGCGATGATTACGGCTGATGTAGTGTACTGCTTGTCATGAGTCCTCACCACGTAATCATCGCCCTCGATTTCAATTGCAGTCGCATCCACAAACTCCACAAGTGCTCCGAAGCGCTGCACCTGTTTGAGCATATTATCCATCAACACGGGACCATCTATACCGTCTACAAATCCAGGAAAATTCTCAATCACAGTAGTGTTCATTAGTTGCCCCCCGTAGGTATACCCACCGAGAACTAAAGTCTTCAGACCGCCACGCGCTGTGTACAGCGCGGCAGTAAGTCCCGCAGGACCTGATCCAATTATGATAACTTCGTATTTATCCATATTATGCAGCTAGTGGCAACTCTGAATTTGAACTATCTCCGACACCAGAGAGAACTTTGTCAATATGACTACGAATCATTGGCTCAGGAATCGCTCCCAGAATATCTGTCCCCATCCCCATGTACTCACCCTTGTTGAAAAATTTGAGGTTAGGAATAGACATAATTCCGTATTGCCCAGCAATCTGTGGATACTCATCAACATTTAGCTTAACGATCTTTAGCTTACCTTCCAGCTCTGTAGATAATTTCTCCAATGTTGGGGCAATTCGCAAACAAGGTTGGCACCAAGAGGCCCAAAAATCTACTAGTACTGGAATATCGCTCTTCATTACTTCTGTATCAAAGTTTTCTGCTGTTGCAGTTACAATTTTGCTATTCGTATCCATAATATGTAATCAGAAAATTAAGGATTTAATTGTACCATCGTTGGCAAGAGGCCCAGAGATAATTACCCGCCTTTGCCTATCGGCAAAGGCTCATTTCCAATCGGACCTGCGGAAGTACTTGTGGAACTGGAACTTGACGATTGTTGAGGTAAAGGAAACGTTACTTGAGCAATATCATAAAGCTCATCCTCCGACGCAGATGAACTTACTGTAATCGTAGCTGAACGACTTGATGTTGGAGTTGGAGTACTACCCGGGACAGACGTGGTAGAAGTACGGCTCGAGGAACTACGCGAAGTACTGGATCCAGTCGAGGTACTCCCACCATAATCTCCACCAATATCAACATAGTTAATAAACTGACGAGTTGTATCATTGTAAACTAGACGAATAGTCAGAAAGACTTCGAAGTTGGCAAATGGTGGCAGCAAAGGACTGCCTGTGATTAGGTTGCGATCTCCTCTTCCGTCAAAGAATGGATTAACCTGCGCATTACCATAAGAACTATCAATATTTAGTATGGTAAAGGTATTCAAGGAAGTGTCGTTAAACCAACTGCGCAAGAACACGTTGTTTACAGGATAATTCCCAGCATGATTGATCACGTAGCGATAAGTGATTGTATATACACCATTACCCTCATCTACGAGGTTAAATATCTCATTCGTGATAGTAAGATCGTCTTCAACACCAGCAACTGAAGTGTCTGTAGAGGTCACTGTGGTACCTGGTTGTGTTGGGGTTAGTCCGGGGATTAGGCCTGCGTAAATAGCTACAGCCAAGGCTACCGCTAACAACAATATTACAACAATTATTGAACCTATGACTTTGTTACGCAAGTATGTTTTTATAACTCCCGCCATCATATTCTGAAAAAGGCTCAGACGTCAACAAGCTACCTCGCCCCCCTGCCGCATGCTGTACCAGCCATTGTTTTTTGTAATAATGATGTGATCATACACAGGGATACCCAACAGTTTACCTGCTTCACACATGGCCTTGGTTACGCTTTTGTCCTCACCGCTTGGTATACAAATATTGCTCGGATGATTGTGTACCAGGATCACGCAGGCTGCTCGATCTGCCACCGCATCTGCAAAAACCTCGCGCGGATGTACTAGTGTATTTGTTAACGTCCCCAGGCTTACAAGTCTCTTATTTAGCAATCGAAAAGCGCCATCGATGGTAATCAGTACTAAGTTCTCTTGCTTTGCACCGGCTATATCCGTCACCAAGGGCAAAACTTTAGCTGGGGTGTCTAACACTATTTGCTCGTTTAAATGATAGCGGTGCGCAAATTCCATGGCCGCCAGAATGGCGGCCACCTTTGCACTACTTAAGCCTTTGATACCAACCAGACTATGGATACTCGTATACAGGTATCCTGAAGATTTGATTCGATCAAGAACTTGGCCGGCAATATCCGTTACACTATGGCCTTTTACCCCACTTCCAATGATAAGTTGCAAAAGTTCGAGATCGGTAAGCCTGGCCGCGCCTCCATGGATCAATTTTTCGCGCGGCCGGTCAAGTCTTGGGAGTAGTTTTGGTGATGCAAGTTGCATACCAAAAGTATATGCAGCAATTCTTAAATTTTTCTTAACGCAATCCGAAATCTTGCCATCGAATGCTTTGGCAGTGAGACTTAGAGGGATTCTCAGGTTTCAGGGATACTGGACTCGAACCAGCAGTCTTACCGTCCCGAACGGTACGCTTTAACCAATTAAGCTAATCCCTGTTGACGAATCATTTACTGGTAAATTTGACATGGCGCATTATAACAAAACAAAAAGGCGCCCCGACTCTGTCGGGGCGCCTAGATAGCACTCAATCAACTTATGCCCAGAAAATCTGGATCAGTTCTGTTGGGAAGCTGAATACAAACACCTGGTTTAGAATTGCCACTAACACAGCAGCAATCACAAGTCCTACAACAGCAGAGATTACTACGCTCTGAAGGCGGATCTGGCCAAGGGCTAGCTCCTCTGCATCAAAAGCGCGGAACATCCACAAAGACAAGAATAATGCAAAAGCAAATACCACAATTCCCACTACTACAAAAGCCAACCCCTGATTTGCATTTAACTTAAACAATACATCACTATAAAAGCCAGATAGTTGAAAATCTGGTAATACAGCTGCGATCTGGTCAGCATTTGAAGTTAAAAAAGCTTCGATCGTAGCCAACTTGGCAGACAATCCAAAAACCAACCAGTGAGCAGCCCACAATAAAATTGTAGGAATCACTAAACCAAAAGTCAGTAAACGGGTCTGTTCGTTTACTTTTACACCCCTGAGGGCACTTAAGCTTATACTTGGCCTCTTTACTTTAAGCTGCATATAAAAAAATTAATAATTAAATAAAACTATTTCCTGGGCAGGATAAATTTGGGCAGACGGGACTTTAATATTGCAGTTATGTTTAATAATACATGATAAAACTCTTGTTGCATATAGGAGAAGCCTGCGATCAATACTACACAAAGTGCCAAATCTAGTAGATAAGTCCCCCCCAACACAGCTCCTAACACAACAAAGAACAGCACAAGCCACCTTCCATTTTCCACAAACACTTTATTCCAGTAGGCAGAATGAGCATCGAGAGCTTTTTCCAAAGATTTCTGACTTATAATAGTCCAAAACGCCAACTGACTGTGCCAGATTACCCAAAGTCCAGCAATCACCAAAGCACTAAAACTCAGCATAGATAATTTGTAAACCAAAGACAATAAGCTCATCAGCCCTAAACCGATAACCAAACTCGCAACCACTGTAAGCATATTAAGCCTCCACAATTGGGAGTACAAAGATTTTGAGCTAAATTGCTTACGTACCCCCAAAAAGTTCCAGCCCCACACCGCAATCGAGATTATAAGTAACGATAAGCCAATATCCAAAACTGTCCTGCTGGAAATAACAGTGCTGGAGCTAATAAACTGCGCTTTTTCCTCTGGAAAAAGCGCATCCAATTCCCCTTTCAACTCATTCAAAGATACATCATCCACATCCTGAAGCTCCATTCGCTTATCCCCACGGTCTAATGCCGCTACAAATGGTCTATTTAGGAAACTATTCAGAACTTGCTCATCCACTGACTGTGGAAACTGAACCACCCAAGTCTGCTGATAGAACGAAAACTTGAAACCATCGTTTAACCATAATACAAGCCCACTCAGCACAATTGCCAATACCAATAGCCACCTTAGATTTGTTTTCTTAAATTTGAATGTCCTCATTTCTGTTTATCTTTCCAAACAATGTAAGAATTGACCATCAACATCAAAGCTGACACCAGCGCCCACATTCCATTTATATTTAGCATTGTCATTACCTCTGGTACAACATAGCCACTGTTTCCCAACAGCCAAACAAGAGCGAAGATTCCCAAGAATGTATTGCGCAACATCGTGTATGGAAATTCAGCCATATCCGATTTCCACTTGTATACCCCCCAGTTTATTAGTAGCCAGAGCACACAAGATACAAAGAAAGACACGGACAATTCAGCCCCTACAAACTTGCTTACAAATAGCCCCGAAACCATCACAGAAAACAGAGACCAGAACTCCATCAGTTTTTTCGTCCTCCTGTAGCTCGAAAACCCCAATGCAGCAGAGAGAATCAGTGCCGCACCTACCACCAGCCAGAGCGAACTAAGCGGAAGTTCCGCAGGAACTTCCGCAGATACCACACTGCCATAACTACCTAGCATACTGCCTTGCACAGTCAGATAAGTGGTCAGTAGCTTTAATTGCTCACTATCACTGTAAAGTAGAGGAATAGCCAATACATCACTTGTAGAAGTGAATAAGTTTAGGATAAATCCGGGTTGGTCATCGATAGCCAGCACAGCTGGGAAGTTTCCATCTTGGACCTGGATAGTAGTCAGCACCCTAGTCTCAGCTTCCTGTTTAAATCGCAACCGCCAAACCGCCCCAGTTACAAACTCGCTACCGTTTGAGAGATTTGAGCGAGTTTCTACTGCCACGCTATTTAGATCAGAGGTGCTAATCTGCGCTATTGCTGCTTTGTAATCTGGAGAAATCTGAGCAAGTAAGAAACTCTGAATCAGCTGATCTTCAGTCGCTTCGGGAGTATGTGACCAGAATCGAATCACCCCTGGAGCACTCGCAAGCTGAGCAATAGTCTCAGCATTAAATCTATTCGTATAACCTGGGAATTCAAAAACTATCAAGTATTCATCCCCTTTCACCTGCGTTCGGACTCCTACACTACCAAAACCACTGGCGTCTAACCTTTGCCTCACAAGTTGGGCGTCTCTCACTAACGCAGCTTGCTTTTCCGCCTCAATAGTCAGAACTCCGAAATCGGCTTTTACACTTACTTCTAGACTACTTCCAAAAGGTTGACTCAATTTGAAGTTGGCAAGATTCGTAGGCAAACCAAAGCTTAACCCACTCCAAGACAGATCTCCGACCTGGAAATTGGGAAGTAAAAATACCACCGCAACTGTCAAAAATATTGTGAGCAAAAGAACACCTACGCGTTTGAGCATGACAGGATTATATATACATGTATAGAAATTGCACAAGTGGAAACCGCGTCTGGACCACAAAAATTTCTTCCGCAGCCTAGAAAGCCCCCCTGCTTCCGCCACCGCCTCCACCACCAGAGAAGCCCCCAAAAGAGCCTCCCCCACTGGTCCAACCTGATCCACGAGCACTACCAGAACCGCTGCTCATGACACTTGTGGTCATACTCTGACTGAACCCGCGTGAAAATCTACTTATCCAGTAAATATCTGTAAGTGTGTTGACGTTTGAGCTCTCCAACCACTCTGGTTGGCCTGTATAGATATCCTTAAATTTTTCTGCCCACTCCTTCTCTATCCCAAACACAACTGCATATGAAAGGTACCGTTCAAACTCATCCGGACCAAGTTTTTGAAGACGAAATCGCTCAGCAGTATGCAGATACATTTTGAAACCTAAAATATCTGCAAATGTCTTGCTACCCAATGATGTCTTGGCTGGCATGTGTGGGGCAACACCCAGGTACCCTAGCCCGAAAACAACCAATGCCAGCCCTAGTAATACCGGACCGGGAATCCCCAAAGTAGCCGCTCCCAAGATACCTGTACCTATCGCTCCAGCAATGCCCAATATAAAAAGTCCGATACCGTAACCATAGAATTTATTGCGAATCGCCTCGGGAGACTTTGTGAAATAACCCTTGGTAACCATTTCTTGATAAATCTTCTTCTCAAGCATCTTGTACTTAAGTGCAAACGTAAGCCCTAGGGCTTTTGTCTCCACTTCATCGTTATCACCAAATAAATCAGTCATCAATTGAGACTCAATCTCGTTCAAAGGTTTAGCTTTTGCGCCAGGCTCCTGACGGTGCAAGGAATAATTTGTGTTAGGCGTCACTTCTTTGATCTTAATATATCCTCGGTAGGCAAGATCAATAATACTGCCAGTCACATCCTGGAAATCTACCTTCTCATCTTTGATACTTCCCAACAGATACGGCGCTACACCTTCAGGTGGGGAGTAAAGAGGAATAATTGTTTGAGGCATATCTTTATCTTTTCCTTCTCTGCGCCATTTCGAGTACACGAACCACCCGACAAAAGGAATTGCTACTAGCCCAGCTAGGTTGAGAAGGACGTTGAGCACGATCAAAATCAAGGTACCCGCTTCCGGCTGCAAACTCACATCAATATGCACAACTTGGCCACTGGCTACATCAATCTCGTTCACCTGATTTACGTAGCCTGGGAAGTAAAATTCCACTTTATGCTTACCCGCGGGGACACCATCCAACGCCCCCTCTAGCCCAGAACCCAAGTCCACACCATCCAACTTTGCTCCTAAACCCCAAAACGGTAATCTTCCCGTAAATGTCAGTTTGCCAGGTTGCGATATCCCTATCGCGGACAAGTCATATGCAACAGTGAGATCTCCAACAGAAGGGACATCCTCTACTTCAATCGTAATTGTTTTCCCCTGCTGAGCAGCATCATAATAAATCGTCGAAGATGAATAAACCTCGAGTAGATCGAGATCTGGCGTCTTTGGGAAAACAATATCAACCCTTCCTGATTTTATCTGTCCACCACGCTCTTCTGCCAAAGCATTCCAATAGAAGTATGGGCGCTCGTTTATCCACCCCAATGAGCCGTACAACCGATACTTAAACTCAAACACAACAGGCTCAGTTCCATCGAACTCGCGCCCATCAGGCCACAACTCGCGCTCTATTGTGAAATACGAAATCTCAGTGTCTTCATCCACCTCCGTGTACAAACTATATTGATCAGCTGACAACTGTTCACCTTCGGCGTCGAAGACGCCGAGAAGAGCAATGCGGCCGATCCCGCCACAGGTCAAGCCATTCTGAAGACAATACTGATCCCGGTTGGGATCGGCCAACTTAATCTGTGCTCTGACCCCTCTGTATTCACCAGTGAAAAGATAGGTTAACCTTTCTGTAACATCGAAAGTTGAATCTTCATTTATCTCGATCGTGACTCGGTAGTCGGGATAATAAAAGCTGCGAGCTTCAGCTATTTGTGGTTGCACCACAAGTAGCACGCCCCACAGGAACAAACCCAAGATAAACGTAACTAGATAGCGAATTTTCAAGTTAATTAAGCTGAAAAGTCTACTTTTACATTTTCCCTCTCGGCAGCATCTGCAACCTCAAAGAATTCACGCTTCTTCAATCCCAAGAAACCAGCAACCACATTGTTGGGGAAAACAATAATCTTGGTATTTAGATCACGTACAGCTCCATTGTAGTATCTACGTGCACCTTCAAGCTCATTCTCGATCTCTTGCAAGGAGTCCTGTAACTTCAAGAAGTTTTCATTTGCTTTCAATTCTGGATAGCTCTCCGCTACAGCAAACAAAGTCTTCAAGGTAGCACGCAACTCCCCCTCCATTTTGCCCAATTCTTCAGGACTCTTGGTACCCATCATTCCTGAGCGCAATTCTGCGATCTTCTCAAAGGTCGCATTCTCGTGTGTGGCGTAACCTTTAACTGTCTCTACCAAGTTTGGTATTAAGTCAAATCTTTTCTTCAGCTGCACATCTATTCCGCTCCAGGCTTCATCCACTAGCACGACCAATTTTTGGATGCCGTTATACAAACCTATTACAAACAGTACTCCCAGCACGAGTACAACAAGGAAAATTACGATACAAATGAGAAGTATTGCCCCTACGTCCATGGTTTTTATGGTAAGAATTAATATGCCTTGAGGTATTATAGATCAATCGTCAATAATATTGAAGGAGCTGCAGCAATTGTTAGCTTTTGCCAGTCGAGCCGAAGCCGCCACGATCAGCGTTACCCATAGAATCAACCTCCACGACTTTCACTTGTTTGGCCGAGATAATCAGTATCTGGGCAATTCGAGTTCCACGCTCAATAGTCACCACTTTGTCCGTAAAGTTGAGAGCAAGAAAGCAACACTCATCATTATCCCCGCGAAAATCCGAATCAATAATTCCAACCCCATTTGCCGCTGTAATGCCGAGTTTGTGGGCAGAACTCCGACTAACCAGCAATCCAAAGTAATCCTGCGGAATTTCGATCGCAACATTTAGTGGAATCAACTTCACCTCTCTTGGTTGAATAATCACCTCTGTGCGTGCGTAAAGGTCTAGCGCCGCAGCCCCCGCCGTTTTGTATTCCGGCAGAGGTAACTCTTTGTCGAAACGTTTGATTTTAACAGTAGGCATAGTTTAGATTTACCGGGAACAGGACTCGAACCTGCACACCTTTAACAGGCACTACGACCTGAACGTAGCGTGTCTACCAATTCCACCATCCCGGCATAAAAAATACCCTTACAGCGCCCAGCTCGCGACACTACGAAAACGTTGTTCGATCGCTGCTGCAAGGTTTAAATCCATATTCTTCACTCGAGAATTCAGCATGTAAATGAACTGCGGATGGTACAAGAATACCACAGGCGCATCGGCCGCCAACAATTCTTGAAACTTAACGTAATCCTCTTTGCGCTTATCCTTAGCCAATAGCGGGTCGAAACTGCGAGCCTGCTCCAAAAGTCTGTCTACCCTCGGCAAATTCACTTTTTTACCCTCTTCGATTTTAACTGTCTCTTCACTACCCACATACGAGGAGAGGTTTAAACGTAACGCTTGCTGGCTATGAAACAATTCAAACCTATCTGGGTCAATGAATGTGTTCATTCCATAAAGCAAAGTATCAAACTGTTTTGGAGTCACAACTTGAGTGGTGAGGTCGGCCAAAGTTCGAGGCTCTGGAACCAGTTCGATGCCAACCCTGCTAAGATCCTGTTTAATCACTTCTACTACTCTGTTGCGGTCTAGATTGTCCACGTAGCTAAGCTTGAAACTCAATCTAGCCCCATCTTTGAGTCGAATCCCATCTCGACCTTTGGCCACCCAACCGGCTTGCTCAAGTAGTTGAATAGCTCTTTGCTGGTCGTATGTGTACCAGCCAGCCGTTTGTGCATAGAACTCACTGGTATCTGGAATCGGTCCTTTCGCTTCTTTGCCAATTTGCGAAAGGACCTCAAGTATCTCGTCCCGGTTTACCGCAGCGGAGATTGCCCGTCGTACATTCACATCTTGCAGAAATGCTGGTCCAATGGGGGTACCGTCTGGAGTCTTGCGTAGATTGAAGTACAGCGCCCAATACTGGTTTACCAGCACAGGACTTGTTTGGGCTACTAGCTGAGGATATCTTTTCACATCTATTAGATTTTCAGTGCTTGAAGTTGCGTAGCCATGGACCTCCCCGTTCTTTAGTGCCGACACCGCTTCGGTTTCATTTCTATACAACCTAAACTGGACATTCTTTAGATTTGGTTTACCTCCATGGTATTTATCATTCGCCACCAACGTGATTGTATTGCCTTCGGCACCAGCAAATTTGTATTTTCCGGTGCCGATCGGAAACCTATTCAACAGTGGCTCTGGTTTATCTATTGTACGTGCGTTTATATCCCCTGCCAGATGAGCCGGAATAATCTTGATACTGATCAGCTCTAGGAAGTTGGCAAGAATCGGTTTTTCCCCACTCACACCTGTACATTTGTTTTCTAGTGCGGCAATCTCTGCCCGGTCTCGCACAGTACATATGAGCAGAGAGCGTTCCCCTGTTTTTTCCCATGCCATTTGTTTAACGGCCTGCACATAGCTGTTCGCGTTGTTATCGTCTAGCTGAGAAACAATTTCTAAACTACGAATCACGTCGTCAACGCCAAAAAGCATGCCGTCATGCCAATAAACGTTTGGCCTCAATACAAACTCATACTCTGCCCCTTCTTGAACTCGTACAATACTCTCTGCCAGTATCAAGGAAATAGATGCATTTTGCTCGTACCGAATAAGTGGCTCATAAATTAACTCACTGATATCCTTCTCCAATTGAATAGCTGTAGGTAACAAGGGACTTACCTTTGAAAGTGTTTGTAAATTCCCGTTTTGGTCTACACCAGTTACTACACCTTCTATAAACGAGTCTGTCTGGATAGCGAACAGTGGAACTGTGTTGGGAGAAAAAGCCACCACAACCAAAACGAGTACCAAAATACTGGTAGACACGAAATGTGAAAAAGGCCGTGTCCCCTCATAAACCCTGGCAACCTTGGCTGCGTAAGCAGAACGACTAAAGAAGAAAGTGTCTGGGTAAGCCCACAAAGCTCCACGAGCTGTAGCGGACCACTGGATAATCTTTTGGCGGATTT
The DNA here is from genome assembly GCA_016788825.1 of Candidatus Doudnabacteria bacterium. Lineage (GTDB taxonomy): Bacteria > Patescibacteriota > Dojkabacteria > J137 > JAEUSD01 > JAEUSD01. Next base: position 22,293 of record JAEUSD010000009.1, read on the forward strand.
TGCTAATTGAGAACACCTTTAAATGCTAACAATAGCTATTAGTATAGCGGAAATTGTCAGGACAATGCCCAAAACAATCGTCATATTGTATAGAAAGGCTTCCAAGCCACGCTTAGAGCGATAGGCTTCTCCTCCACTTCCTCCAAACACAGCCCCCAATCCGCCACTGCGGTTTTGCAAGACTGTTGTAACAATCAACCCTGCGGCTGAAATAGCGCAGATGTATTTTAAGATAGTTAGAATTTCCATATTATTTTTTGCCTAGTTGTTTCAAACCTACGCTGAGAAGGGCAATCAATACAGATAGGAAGAGTAAGCTAGAGATAGCGTCGTTTATGGCGATCACAAGTCCCGGTAGTCCGAGATCAATCACAGCTGCCGCAAATACAGCAATTCCTAGGGTGGACAAGATGAATAGGAATATAAATGACAACATGATACTCAAAAGCAAACTTGCCCAAGTATTTACATTGATCTTAAAGAAACCTAGCATCTGTGGGACTGCTGCCATCAACACCCCAAATACAATTCCAACAATGATGGTAGAGAGCAAATTACCCTCACGGATAGTAACCCCATTGATTACAGAGGTTACAAAATAAAATAACAGTAAATTGATGATGACTTCGTATATGCGTGTGTTCATATTAGATTTTAGCGCATTTGCCAGAGGGAGCCAAGTAAGCTAATGAATCAAGAAATGATTGTGCCGGTAAACTCTTCGTTTTCTAAAGCAGCTTGGATATTCTTTAGCTCACTGCCAATTACTTTGAACACGAAGCTTTGGTCTGCTGCGGCACGGGCAGTGAGCGGGTCGATGGGATAACTCGCACCTGGCTCGTGAGAGTCAGGGTTTCCGATAATATCCAGGTACTCTTGCCAAGTTAATTTAGGCAAAAATTTAGCCTCGGGGTTGTCTTTCGGATTTGCACTGTAGACACCGTCAACGTTTTTGATATCTATCACGGTATTTACCCCTAGTTTTGTGGCCAACTCCATGGCATTCCAGTCGTTGCTGCGGCCTGGGATGGCGGCGCTGGCGATGAGGACTTTGCCTGGGGGGATCTCCAAGCCAGCGCCGCCATCCACAAACTCGGTGTATTCGTCGTAACGTAAAACTTCTGGCACAGCGATATCGCTTAGGACAGCATGAAGAAGCTCTGCATTTAAATTTGTAGCCGCTACCCCTATTTTGTGGAGATCGATCTTATCCGATTCGCCGTGAGTTGCTGCATCTTGTTGGGACTTGCGCGCGAGATAGCCTCCCCCTACGCAGATTACCATACCCCGTGCGCCCAGCCAGTCAATCAAAAATTTGCGCAAACTTGCTGCGTAAGCGTAATTAAACAAATTTTGAGCGTTGGGGGAAAGTATAGAACCTCCTATTTTGATCACATGAATTTTGGGCATAGAACATATTATCACTAATATTTGTCGCCGTCGGCGGACTCAAAACTATCCCAATCGGCGTAATTCCGATAATATATATTATGGATTGGCGTGAATTGAATCTAAACCTTATTCCTCAAGTTGGCGCAACTGGTGGGGATGCAAATTTGCAACCTACCTTTGGCAACCTAATTGGGATTACTTCGCAAGGCTCGACATCTAGCATTGTGTTAACAGCAAGCAATACTAGCACCCAAGTAGGACAACAGATAAGTGTAGATGTAGAGATAAAAACAAATAGCTTTACCATAAACGAATATCGTATTGTGGTAGATTTTGACCCCACGAAACTGCAAGTGGTCGATGCTGCACCTTCTACCGCAGGAACACAGATCACCTTTTTGGATACTGTATTTCAAGTTACTGGGACAAATAACACTGTGTCCCCTGCCGGCCGAATCACCTTGATAGCAAAAACCCCTGGAGGTAATGCCTTGCAGGTAAATAGAAAAGTCGCCAAGATTACATTTCAGGCCCAAAACCCTGGAGTAAGCAATATTCAGACTGTGACAGGAGCAACTGGTAGTCAATTGATAAACCAAAATGGGGTAGCGATCGCAAGCAGCGTTAACAATGTATCTATCAACATCGGCAATCAGGTATCCAGCTCAAGCACAAATACAGCCGGATCAAGCTCTTCGGGTGGTGCTGGTTCATCGTCTTCGGGCGGTGGCGGTAGTAGCTCTTCCGGAGGGGTAGGCCAAATCCCCGACACCGCCCTACCTGATGATGTAGTCGCAGTTGTAACCGTGCTCCTAGGTATGGGGCTTGTGGTACTCGGACTTAGATTACGCAAAGCTCGTCGTGACTTCCTCTCGTAAAATTATTCAGTCGCAAGAGTTTATGAAGACAACCATCACGATCACCGTGGTGAAACATTCTGAGCACTCTACTGTGGAAGTAAATGATGCAATTACAGAAGCTTTTGGGGAATTTGACCGCATTGTAAAGCAATACACCCGCTTCAACGAAAATAGTGAATTGAGTAATTTAAATCGGCGTAGTGGGGAATGGACTACTGTAACTTCTGAATTTTTGATGCTGATCAAAAGGATGTTAGAAATTTCAGCGAAAAGCGATGGCGCTTTTGATCCTACAGTAATAGATTATCTTGAGACGTATGGCTACGATCCCAATTACGATTTTTCGAAGCTAGATAATCCTGACCTGGATAATCACGTTAAGAAGCTCGCTGAAACGCGCAAAAGCTGGAAAGAGATTGAATTAAATGAAGCTGAGTCGAGTGTGAAGCTAGCAGCGGGTCAAAGGATCGATCTGGGAGGAATTGGAAAAGGCTACGCAATTGACTGTGCTTACGAGAAACTGAATAAGTACCCAGATTTTCTGATCGACGCCGGAGGAGATATTCGGTGCAAAGGTTTAAACGATGAGGGAAAACCTTGGAAACTAAACCTCTTGCACAAGGCCAAGGATAGATCAGGCGATGGCCAAGGTGATCAAAATCTAAAGGAAAGTTTGAAGAACCCAAATGCTGGAAGCTCGATCGGTTACGTCGAAATATCTGACTTGGCCATCGCCTGCTCTGGATCGTGGGCGCGCCGAGTGAAACAGTTCCATCATATCTTAGATCCCCGTACCGGCGCGCCAGTTGAGTCTATGCAGACTGTGTACGTCTCGGCGACAGATGCCACCCTGGCGGATAGCTGGGCCACTGCTCTGTTTGTCGCCGGCCGAGATCTGCTCGGGAAACTTCCCGCAGAAATGGGAGCCATTTTGATCGACGAGCACAACAAGGCTATAATCGCGGGAAGTTTCCCAGAACTTAAAAATTAAATAAACCATGAACATTCGCCAATATTTCGCCAAAACCCAAAACGCCAAACTCAAACGCTACCAGAAGATGGTTGAATTATCCGGTCTCAAGCCGCATCACCGCGTACTCCATGCCGGCTGTGGTCACGGTTATTCATTCGAGTTTTATAACAAAGAAAACGAAGTAGTCGGGCTAGACATATTCCCCGCTGAGGAATGCGACATCGTGCGCGACAAATTCACCTACATCCAAGGTGATGGAACCAACATGCACATGTTCAAGGACCAAGAATTCGACCTGGTCGTAAATGTAGGGACTTTGGAACACATTCGCCCGTATGAAAACTTACAAAAGTTCGCTAGTGAAATCCGCCGTGTCGGTAAAGGTTATGTGGTTATCGTACCTCACAACTGGACCCCGATCGAACCCCATTACCAACTACCATTGTGGCAACATTACCCGATGGCTGTGAAGAAGTGGCTAAGCAACCATTTCAGCATCGGTAATTATCCGAAGGGGGAGTTCGAAGATCTGCAATACTTCACCAAAGCAGGTTGGAAGAAATTATTCCCAGACGCGGAGATTTATGACTATAATCATATTAGATTTGGGATTGTACGGAATTTTATAATTTATAAAAGAATACCTGAGTAATGGATTCCAAAGCTTCAGAAACTGTAGACAATTTGACTAACTACCTACAATCACAAGGTGTATCTGACACAGACTCAAACGTAGAGATGAGCTCAGAGCAAATACTATCTGCTTTATCGGCTACAAAAGATATTCAGCAATATTTGCAACCTTACCAACCAGGCACTGGTGGTTTTTTGAAACAGAAGTTAGCCGGGGTTGTGAGCAATATTGTAGCGTCAATGTTGGCTGAGCCTCTGGCGAAGCAACAGAAATTTAATAACCTAGTGTTCAAATATTTGCAGCAATTGGCTGATCGAGAAAGGAAGTAATATGCACATCGCAGTTATCACTCCGATCCATACCCCTGATGGGATTTCCCGCTATTCAGAGAAACTTTATTCCGAAATCTCGCGTGAGCATCAAGTAACCTTCTTAGCTAACCAAGATATTGCTCGGCTGACATTACCTGATGGCGCCAATGTACAGAGACTCTGGATAGCTAGTAATAAGAATTTCGAGGCTGTGGGCGCTTGGATCCGAGAGAATAAGGTTGATATGGTTCACATCCAAGCGCACCCAGAGTACTTCCCGCCAGCTGCGCTGGCGGCATTACTCAAAGAGATTGAAGCCCCAAAAGTGATTGTGACTATGCATTCCTTCGGCCCTTGGCATACGGCTTATGCAAATATTTTGAATCAACCCAAAGTAACCAAAGTTCTCATCCACAACCCTGACGCGATCGCGTCCGAGCATATTCACTCAACGCAGCTCGAACTATTCCCGCTCGGGTACGACACATACCCTCGCTTCGACAAACAAGAATTACGCCAAGTACTGAACATTGAAGATAACTCACCCGTCATCGTGACTCATGGCCTGATCACAGAAAGCAAAGGGCTGCTCGAAACTGCAGAAGCTGTGAAAATCTTAACCGCAGACTTCCCAAAGATTTCTTGGCTGGCTGCAAATGCTCTAAATGGGAATAATCCCGCTTCGGCGAAAGTAGTGAATCAATTCAAGAAACGGATTACCGAACTAGGGCTAGAGCATCATATAACCTTAATCACAGATTTCTTGTCCAGCGCAGCCGTCGCAGGGCTCATCCAGGCGGCGGATATTGGCGTGCTCCCCTACCAGGAGGTAGGAGAAGGCGCCAGCGCCGCCGCCCGCAAGTTCATCAGCTGCGGCATCCCCACGATCGTCACTGATATTCCTGTGATGCAGGAATTCACCACGGAGGCCTACAAGATCGCCGACAACTCTCCCGCAGCAATTGCAGAAGGAATCCGTCAGCTCTGGGGGAATGAAGTGTTGCGAACAGACCTCTCGCAAAACAGTGCAGCCACAGCCGAAAGATTAAACTGGCCGCACGTGGCTGCCCAATTAATTCAAATTTACAATTCCTAACATGGCACATCGTCCCGCAACCGAGTTAATTCAACTTTTGGCTGAGGCAAAGACCAAAGTGGAAATGGAGGCAACCTACTTCCACTACAAGCACCCAGAGCAACTTTATACACTTGTTGATGTGATAATTATCGAAGCCACTGAGGAAATCGGAGTCTGTTACCGCGCTGAATATCCGGAACTCCAAGGCGTAACTTTCATGCGACCAATTTCAGATTTTTTAGCCTTTGTCGAGAAAGACGGGAAAAGTGTCCCAAGATTTACGAAGGTCGCTGCTTAAAGACAACTAGCTTGTACAACAAGTAGCTTGTCACCATTTGCACGGCAGTTACAAAAACCTTTGAGATACCCTCTGTAATTCCATGATTAACTACCAAAAATCCGAATAAAATATTTGTATACAAATATGTGAATCCCACCACCAAGATGTAACGATAAAGTTGGTGCCGCATTTCCCCTCCGTTAGCATTGAATGCCCAACTGCGTTGTAAAAAGAAACTGTAGGCGATCGCTATAAAAGCTGAAATGGAGTTTGCTACCGATATGTCTATGTTGAAAGGAAAGTCCAAAACAGAAAAGCTTACCACGAAAAAAGGACTAAAGTTCAGGACATAAACCATACTTATCAAAAGGCTTAAATCTATTAGTGTTGCCGACACTCCTACTATGAAGAATCTCACAAACTGACGAGACATCAGTAACTTTCGCATCTTTAGAATATTTTCTTTCATCTGCATCGTGGTACTTAAGCTTATGGTATATTGAGAAACGTGCTTATAAACTGACTATGTCTTTGCTATCAATCGTAATCCCAATATACAACGAACAGGCTACCTTAGAACCGATTGTTAGGCAAGTACAGTCAGTTAATTTCCCCCCTGGTTGGAAGATTGAGTTAATCTTGGTCGATGATGCTTCATCTGATACTACCCCTAAAATTATATCTAAACTAAATAAAGAGTTTACCAATATCTCGAACCTGAAGAATGAAAGAAATTTGGGGAAAACGCAGACAGTGAAGCAAGGAATACTGAAGTCGCAAGGGGATTTCGTGATTGTTCAAGATGCAGACCTTGAGTATGACCCGCGTGAAATCTCCGAAATGCTTCAAAAAGCGATTAACGAAAATTTAGACGTTATTTATGGAAACCGTTTTGGACACAGAAATAAAGTAATTTATTGGCAAAATTTTATCGGGAATAAGTTTGTTTCCCTTGTTTCTAATCTCTTTACTTATCCTCGAATTGGAACTTGGATTCCAGATATGGAAACTTGTTACAAGCTGATCAAAGGCGATGTCGCGCGCGACATCGCCACCCAAATAACTGCTACGAGCAACTTTGGTTTTGAACCCGAAGTTACTGCCCGACTTGCTCGTTTCCACCGATCGGGAGAACATCTGCGGTTTGGAATCTTACCCATTCATTACAATCCACGCACGGTTAGCGAAGGCAAAAAAATAAAAGTACTACGCGATGGGACAAAAGCGGTTTGTGAGGTCATCTACTACAACCTATTCTAGTTCCCTAGCCAACATCAACACCACCAAATTGATATACATGTAATTCCAAGACACACGGTTGAACATGCAGAAAGTTAAAAGTAACAAACACATGTACATCAAAGTTCGTGGGAAAGTAATTGGCTTGCGAATAAACAGCAAAAAGACTGCTGCACAGCTAGCAACCAACAGTGGGATAGCAAACCTCGTCAGACCAAGTAAATTCAAAATAGGAGTCAGATACATCGGGTATACCCCAGCTACTTGGTCGTAAGAGCTGGCATTCCCATAGATTCCAAATACATTATGCATGTATCCGCTGAAATTCGGCAAGGCAAACAGCGCTATTAGCACTCCACCAATTGCCACCGCGCCCAAAAGATAAGTTGCGGCAGTCTTAGACCCCCATTTTTTGATCAGGTAAATCCCCAGAAATGGGGTGAATACCCAACTCCAAACCTGTGTGGCGATCCCAATTCCCCAAGTTATCATCCACCATTTTCTATAGTTTCTTACAAGCAGCAATAAGCTCAAGGCAAGCACAAACCAGTAGGAAGGTTCGTACAAGTCGTGACGGAGCAACCGATAAGGGAAAAGTAGCCACGCTACCAGGAGAATGCAGGTGAAGAGAAATTTCGAATCCAGCTTGAGAGAATTTGTATTGGGGTAGATCCCTTTAAATAAAACTGCAGCAACTCCTAGGTGAAACAATAAAGACATAAACCGAATGTCGATATTCAAAAGGTAAGCCGGCAAAAAACTTAGTGCGCTGAGTGGCTGACGCACGGCTGCCTGCCATACACCATTGTCAAGCAAATAAACTTGATAGATGCTCTGTCCCTGTATAAACGATTCTATTTGCTTAAGAATGGCAGGCAACAGGTCCGAGATTTTGGCTGTAATCGGGAAATATATTATCGGCAAAAGGCTAATCAAAATAGTACTGACGGCCAAACTACCAAGTATAAGCTTGGGCTTGCGAGAGAATAAGGCTATGCTAAAAACAAGGAGAGAGACGAGCCCGACACCTAGCATAACCCAATCATTCCAAGTATTTATGCCAGGAAAATACGTGCTAGTGAGTCGCATCAACACTAGACCGAGGACGATGCTCACGCTGAACAATGTGACTAGCAGTGTAGTCAGAACCTTAGGTGAAATACTCTGTGGCCGGGAAGTTCCCTTGAAATACCAGATGACAACTCCGTACAAGAAGACTACGGATAGCAACGTATAAATAGCGATAACAATCGGCGAGACTCCATTATTGAAAGGGAAATTGCTGTCTCGCCTAAAAGTTAAAAACAGTGTAAGTAAAACGATTGGTAGAAAAGACGCAGTCGCAAGAGGTGTTAAGTACTTCATAGTTGGTTAATTAAAGTCTTAGCACAGTTGGCCCAGTTAAATTTCTTTATCAGTTTATTATTTCCAAAACTTGTATTTAACTGAGACAAGTTCGTCAATCCTTGAGCGATACTCTGCACATCTTGAGAATCAACGAATATAGCATCATTCGAAGTGAGAATTTCGTGAAAAACAGGGATATCGGATACTAGAACTGGGATTCCGCGATAGGCAGCATTTAATGGCGGAATCCCAAACCCTTCGTAAATACTGGCATAGAGAAACCCTTGGCTAGCATCGGTAAGTGCTGCTAACTCAAAATCTGGAAGATAATCTAGAAATTTAACTTTATCTTGTATTTGCAGCTTCTCAACTTCGGCAAATACTTCGGCATATTTCCAACCTTTTTTGCCTACAATCACGTAATTGAAATCTGGGTGGGATTTGGCGAATTCTCCAAATCCCTTGATCATATTTACATAGTTTTTACGCGGCTGGATTGTACTTACAGACAAAAAGAATTTTTCAGGCAATTGATACTTACTTCGGATTTCAGCTCTTTCAGTTTCAGAAGTTTGAGGGGATAAAGCCCAATCATTAACAGATAGCGGAATTACGCCTATTTCTTTTTTGTACCATGGGAATTTTTGTTTGATCTCATCGGCTACTGCCTGGGAGATTGCAACAACCTTCCATGCGCGCAAAAGTGCGACCCAAAGGGTCAAAGTAAACATTATACGATGCTTGATTGTGACTGTTTCTGGGAGGACCATGGGTGATAAATCTGGCACTATTTGGATGGTCCTAGGAAACAAGGCCGCGGCGGTGAAGGTCCAAGTAGAGATAAAGACATCAACGCCGCGGCCACGCATATCTCTACTCGCTTTGAAATACCATCGTAAGCCAGAAAAAAGACCCTTAGGCTTCGCAATCCGTACCCACCCTTCTGGGGTTTCACCGAGATATTTATCTGTGGTGTACGGGATCAATTCATGTTCAGGAAAAGCCTTAAATCCCTGGATTATCCCTTCGGTCATGAAGTCTAATCCTGTCTTAGCTCCTGTTAAATTACTGGCATCAATTGCGATTCTCATGTTTGGGGAATATCTGAGCTTGTTTGGCTACAACTTTGTCTTTGATTCTGGCAAAATACCAAGGTGCAAAAAGGTGCATAAACGCATATTGTAGCTTTTCAGAAAGTCGTAGTAACACTCTACTGATCTTGCCTAAAATAAACATCTCGTTTGTGAATATAGCCTTAGCTTCAAGCGGAATATGCTTTGCATGCTGGGCAATAGCAGCAAAAGACTCTAGGTGGACATCCGCCCTGTTTAACCGTGTTTTCGTCTGGTCATGTAAGCGGGTGGCACTCAGCACCTCTGGTACAAATCTGAACTTATACCCGCGGTGGAAAAGTCTCAACCACAATTCATAGTCAAAAGAGTTTCTAATCGCTTCGTTGAAGCCGCCTTCTTTATCCAAAACCTCTTTCTTCACAAACGCAGAAGGCTGGCTGATCACACAATTTACGTATAGCGACTTTTTGGCAATATCTTGTGGCGGATACATACCAACGACTTCGCTTTTCTCATCGATATACAATGAGTTTCCGTAGATTACATCGGCCTCAGGATATTTCTCGAAGTATTCCAAAATGTTATCTAGGGCATGTCTGTAGTAAATATCATCCGTGTTTAAATAAGCAAAGACATGCCCTTTAGCCATCGCCAATCCTTTGTTTATTCCATCAGCCGTTCCATTATCTTTCTCACGGACCCACCGCACACTCACGCCTTTGCACTGGATAACACTACCTTCGCCTTGAGGAGAAAAGAACTCCAACCCTTCTCTACTTTCGACACGAGAATCAACCTTTAATTTCTCGATCACCTTCTCGATCTCCTCACTCGTATTATCATCAGACAGCGCGTCTACGATGATATAGTCCAACCAGAAGTCACCCTCCTGGGAAATCACCGAATGCAGGGTCTCAGCAATGTATTTGCCCTGGTTATATGTCGAACTTACAATACTGATTATTTTGTCCATAGTTTTATTTCGTTATATTTTGATACCACTTCCAAGCGGACACAAGCATATCTTCAAGAGATTTTTCAACCTGCCAACCTAAAAGCTCTTGTGCCTTCTTGTTGCTGGCTATCGATCTTACTACATCTCCTGGACGTCTATCTCCATAAGCATATTTCAGATCTCCCCCAGAAATTTTAATAAATGTATCAAATACCTGCTTGATTGTGTATCCATTTTGAGAACCTAAGTTGATGACCTCAAAGTTATTATGCATGCTATCCAGTTTCTCCAGACCCAGCCTGTGAGCAGATACTAAATCTAATACATGGACAAAGTCACGAATAGTGGTACCGTCAAGAGTGTCGTAATCCTTCCCCAATATCTTAAACTCTGTATCTCTTTTCCCAAGAGCTGTAAGCATAATATTAGGAATCAAGGCTTGCGATTTTAAGTCGGCATCACCAATTTTTCCGTCAAGTTCATTCCCTGCAACATTGAAGTATCTAAAAGCAATCGCTTTTGTACCGGAAGCGAAGCACATATCAGCAATCGCTTGCTCTGCGAAGTACTTACTCTTCCCATAAGGAGAGGCAGGAGTGATTCTTGCCGTTTCATCTGTGGGAACCTCGACGTCATCTCCGTAAACTGCTGCTGTCGAAGAGAAAATCAACCGCTTTATGCCTCTAGTCTGCATCCAAGTCAACAAACTAAATACACCCTGTGTATTGTTCTTATAGTACTTCAATGGATCAGTGACTGATTCGGGAACTAATTTGAATGCAGCAAAGTGAACTACTCCATCGATATTCCCCACCACCTTTTCTAGATCATACAGGACATCACCTTCGATAAACTCAAGCTTCTTTCCGATCAGTGATTCGAGCCGCTTAATCTGCTGCAGAGAAGATTTAGATAAGTTATCCAGCACTACGACTTCGTAGTTATTCTTCACTAACTCTAAAACCATATGGGAACCGATATACCCAGCTCCACCAGTAATAAGTATCCTTGCCATACAATGATTATAATCTATAAACAAACTTCGTCATACCCATTATGTGTGCGTCCTCGCATTATCTCAAGGTATTCTGGTACAATCTTACACATCTTTAAAATTAAAACTACTATGAAAAAAGCACTCATCACCGGGATCACTGGTCAAGACGGTTCATACCTTACAGAGTTACTACTTGAAAAGGGTTACGAAGTGCACGGTATTGTCCGTCGCTCTTCTAACTTCAATACTGACCGGATCGATGAGGTGTATCGGGACCCGCACGAGAAACCAAACATGCTGCTGCACTTCGGGGATCTTACTGATTCTTCCGTCATAGACAAACTAGTTCGCGAGATAAAGCCTGACGAAGTATACAACCTAGGTGCTCAGAGCCATGTAAAAGTAAGTTTTGAGATTCCTGAGTACACCGCAAACACAGTAGGAATTGGAACTTTGCGTGTATTAGAGGCTATTCGCAACTATGCCCCAGAGGCCAGGTTCTACCAAGCATCTTCTAGCGAAATGTTCGGAAAAGTTTTAGAGACTCCTCAGAAAGAAACAACTCCATTCTACCCCCGTTCACCTTATGGTGTGGCAAAGGTATTTGGTTACTGGATCACTGTAAACTATCGGGAGAGTTACGATATGCATACAAGTAACGGAATACTGTTTAACCACGAGTCTCCTCGCCGTGGTCGGACGTTTGTAACCAGAAAAATCACCCGTGACTTGGCTTTGGTTAAACTGGGGAAACGGGAAGCGTTATATCTAGGCAATCTTGATTCTAAGCGGGATTGGGGACATGCTAAAGACTACGTAGAAGCTATGTGGTTGATGCTGCAACAAGATAAAGGCGACGACTACGTCGTCGCCACAGGAGAAATGCACTCTGTGCGCGAGTGCGTTGAATTCGCCTGCAAGGAACTTGAGTTTGACCTGGAATGGGAAGGCGAGGGAGTAAACGAGGTTGGTATTGATAAGAAATCTGGCAAAGAAATTGTTAAAGTGGACCCCAAATACTTCCGCCCAGCAGAGGTTGACCTACTGCTTGGAGATTCAACAAAAGCAAGAACTAAACTGAACTGGCAACCTAAGTATACATTCGAAAGTCTAATCCGCGAAATGGTAAAGTTTGACCTTGAGAACGAACAAACTCATAAGTACAACTACTAGTTCTTAAAAAGTTACTATGAACAAAGATGCCAAAATCTATATCTCAGGTGCACGCGGACTTGTTGGTAGGGCTTTAGTCAAAAGGCTCCAAGATGAAGGGTTTACCAACCTCATTACCCCTACTCATACCGAGTTGGAATTACTTGATCAAAGGGCAGTACATGACTTCTTTGCCAAAGAACAACCAGAGTATGTTTTTCATCTTGCTGCGAAAGTGGGTGGGATCATGGGGAATAAAACTTTTCCAGCCGACTTCACATATGAAAACACCGTAATGAATTCAAATGTAATTCACGCGGCACATGAGAATAAAGTTAAAAAGCTTCTCAACTTCGGCAGTATCTGCATCTATCCTGTAAAAGCTCCTATACCTGTCAAAGAAGAATACCTACTTACGGGACCATTGGAATACACAAACGAAGGATACGCGCTATCCAAGATCACCAGTTTGATGATGTGCAAGAAATACAAGGAGCAATATGGGGATAATTTCATTTCTGTGATGCCTGCAAACCTTTATGGGCCAGGGGATAACTTCAATCCGCAATACGCACATGTAACTCCGATGTTGATGGGAAGGTTCCATGAAGCCAAGTTGGCTAACGCAAAAGATGTAGTGGTATGGGGAACTGGAAAACCAACTAGGGATTTCCTTTTCTCTGAAGACCTGGCTGACGGCCTCATTTTCTTGATGAGTAACTACGACGGACTCGAGCATATCAATATCGGACCAGGAGAAGAGACTTCTATCCTAGAACTTGCTACCATACTAAAAGAAGTCATCGGGTTTGAAGGTGAGCTGGCTTGGGACACTACAAAACCAGATGGAACCCCACGCAGATATTTGGACACCACAAAAATAAACAGCTTGGGATGGAAAGTAAAAACGCCGTTGAAAGAGGGTCTGACTAAAATGTATAAATGGTATGTCGAAAACCAAGACACTATCCGCAAAAATTAGCTTTTTATATACTAGCCGATGGCCGATTTCAAAGTCTCTATAATTTTGCCTGCCCACAATGAAGCTGATAATATTCCAATCGTGTCTGAAGAGCTAAAGAAGGTATTGAGTGCTTATCATAGCTACGAGATCATCTTTGTGGACGATGGGAGTAAAGATACTTCGCGGGAAGTATTGAAGAATTTGGCTAAGAATGACTCGCATATAAAATTTATCTCCTTTTCACGTAATTTTGGCCATCAGAACGCGCTTCGCGCGGGACTAGACCATGCTACAGGAGATTGTGTAATCTGCATGGATGCAGATATGCAACAGCCACCGACACTGCTTCCCGAGATGATTTCGTTATGGCAACAAGGCTACGAGATTGTGTATACCTTGCGGGATGCCAATGAAAAAGTGTCGTTCTTTAAAAGATTCACTTCCAGTTTCTTCTATTGGCTGATAAATACATTGTCAGATATTCACTTGGAGACTGGGGCTGCCGATTTCCGCTTGATGGATAAGAAGGTAGTGGCGGCCCTCAGACAGTATAAGGAAGTTGCCGTGTTCTACAGAGGAATTATTGCCACTATGGGATTTAAAAAGATTGCAGTTCATTACACTGCCAAGCCCCGGCTACACGGCAAGACTAAGTATTCTCTACGTAAGATGTTAAACCTATCGATCAGTGGAATTACTGGCTTTAGTACCCTTCCTTTACATTTATCTACCATGCTGGGGGTTGTCATCTCGGGTTTTGCCTTCTTGTACGCAGCTTATGCCGTTGTTGTAAGGCTTACGGGCAACTCGGTCGAAGGTTGGTCTTCTCTATTATTCGGAATTTTCTTCTTGGGTGGCGTGCAACTGTTGATGATTGGAATATTGGGAGAGTATATTGGTAAACTATTCTTTGAAGTTAAGCAACGCCCCAACTACATTATTTCTGAAAAAAACATCTGATGCAGTATGCGCTCCTATTTATCCCAGTTGTATTCTCTGCTGGTGCTCAGATTTTAGTTAAGTGGGCAGCACAGTTTGAAATAAAAACGGTCAATTGGTTCATCTTCATTGGACTCAGTATGGCTTCGTACGTGGCCGCTTTTGTCCTCTACTCCTTTACCGTTCGACAATTCCCGATAAACATTGCCAGCCCTGTAAATACAATTGCAGTGATGGTAATCGTATTCCTAGCTGGGTACCTGATGGGCGAAGCTGTGAGCGCACGCCAGTTGCTGGGAATTGTATTTGGGCTGATAGCGATCGTACTTATTGTGATTAAATAATGCAAGGTCTCCAAGATATTTTGAATACAGCGAATACGTGGATCTCTGCGGGCGAACAGCGGGTGAAAGCTCTCACTCCGCCAAAGCTCGTGCCGCTGTTCGCCCTGATCGTATTTGCCATCTTTTGGGGTGGGTTACTTAGTTACACAGGAACATTAAATTCAGGATTCCACTTCATCGATGATCACGAGATGGTGAGAATTGATGCTGACTTGGACCAAAAAGGATTTTTCCCTACTACATCTGAGTGGCTCCAGCGCGACCTCGGTCTGCGTTTCCGCCCTTTCTATTACATTCATCGCGTCACCAGTGTCCAGGTCTTTGGAACCGACTTCCAGGCATTATCCTTACAAAATTTGGGATTGGCTATTCTGACCTCATGGTTATTATTTATGTTTGTAAGGCGTCTCGGTTATTCCAATGTGAAGTCTGCTGTCTTCTCTTTCATGACTCTTTTAGGTGCCCAGGCGGCAATTTGGTGGCGTCTCGGGCCAAACGAAACTATTGGGATGTTCTGCCTTAGTCTGAGTTTATTCCTGCTGGCAAACAGTCTTTTTGGAACTCGTTACTCGAGACTACAGAAAGTTCTGTCTATCTTATTTATGGTGTTTGCCAGCCTGACAAAAGAAGCTTTTGTGGCATTCATCCCTGCATATTTATTCTTAAACTGGTGGCTGATTCAGACCAAAGAAAATATCTCGCCTATCAAAGCTATTTGGGCAAATATTAAAACGAATGTTTTGCTTTTGGTGATTATGGCGATCGAAGCTGTGTTCATTTTCTTTGTGGTAGGTGTGAACAAGATCGGATATGCTGGCGCGGGACAAGAGACATTAAACCCAAAAACATTACTCGCAACCTTCAATACTTTGGCCGAAGAAGGTAGCCTGCGGATCATTGGGATTTTGTTGGCTGCATCAATTGTATTGGTAGTTATCAAAGCATTGCGAAGCGGATTGGATAAACAGAGGCTCCAATACAGCGCTAAGATCTTTTTCTACTCCTTGTGCTTGTTTGGCCTGATTGTATTCCCTCAAGTGATTCTTTACGCCAAATCTGGGATTTATGAGCGATATTTGGTACCTGGGACGCTAGGCTTCGCCTTCTTGTTTATCTTTGTATGGTACTGGGGACAAAATCTGCTAAATAACAAGATTGCAAAGTACGCGCTTACGCTATTGGCGTTCGTATTGTTACTACCCGTGATGCGGATAGATGCCAAGAACGCCCTGATGGCCGCGAAAGTGTTTGCTGTCGAAGGAGAAAATATCAACGCGGCCTTGCAGACAGCTGCTTCCAACAGTGAACCTACCGACCCAATTGTTGTTGTCGCCGAACCGCTCTACAACTTCGAAGAAGGCTATTCACTCAAAGCGTACATGACAATTGCGGCTAAACGACCAAACTTGTATTTTGAAGTTATCAATCTAGCCTCTGCTAAAAGCGATTTCGAAGATGACCTTATCAATGGGTTCACCAGTTTCTTGGAGGCCAAACATGTGAGTCTATTGGAAGATAAGTCTTCAGTACCGGTGGTATTTGTGTTCAAGACTGTGGATGAGCTTTTCCTAGAGAAATCTACTTGGTTCGACGCCAGCAACTACGAGAAACAGGCGTTCGAGAAATATATTGTGTACTCTCTCAAAGACTAATCCACATGCATGAACTGCTTCATGTGCAGCATGTCGCTAAAGGTTTTGCTCTGCAATGTCGGCACTACAAAGCTCTTTTGCAGATAATTTGCTTGCACAAGCAGAGAGATAAAGGCTTGGCTCAAAGAGTCGGAATTGAAGAGCGACTGTAATTCCTCTTGTTTTGCACCGTCCAAGCTTTCTTGCAGCCAAACATATTTACCGTACAGTCGCTCGCGGTATTTGTTTGCTAAGACATGCTTCACGTTCTTCAATGAAGCTGGCTTCGATTTATATGCTTCTTGCAACAGCTTCTTGTTCGTTGCTGATTGTAGAAGTTTATTAAACACTCCAATTTCTAACACCTTAGGTAGCAACTTCTCCTTACTGAACATATGGAAATCTCCACCGTTTGTATAGAGTGTAAGCCCAAATTTCTGAGCAATGAACTTCAAGGTGTTCACAGTGTAAAGTGCAGTGTGCTGACCATGTTCGCGGCCGTAGTACCACCACTCCTCAGGGTCTGGAACTAATTCCGGCCGCATATTGGTCGAAAATATGATGGTGTCTGACATTTCCAACATTTTTTCCATTTCGGGCATCGGGGTAACGAAATGTTCGAAGGTTTCGAATGCCGTGAGGGCTTTCAGCTCGCCCATGTCTGGTTGGTATTCGAAACCGCGAGCAACTAGGTTTGTAGTGTAAATATCTTGCCAGTAGAAGTCGTAGCCAAGGTCGCGCATTAACCTGGTAAATATCCCGTAGCCTCCAGCGTAATCCAGATATTTAGCTTGTGGATCTAGTAGTAATGAAATGATCACAGACACAAATACAGAGTAATTCAGGTTCCTGGAAATGATTCCTGTGTCTGTGAGATTGATCGGCGAAGCGTAAGCTTCGTCCAGCCAATATGGCTCTTCTACCTGCATGAATTCGCAGTGATCACATACGTAATATTTCACGTCATGTTTTTTCATCACCTTGGTCGTGAACACGTAACGGGAGTCTTGTCCGCATACGCGACAAGGTATCGAATTATTGGAAGAGTTTGCCATAGAATCTGGTTAATAAGCTAGGTTTTGAATTAGATATGCCAAATATGTGTTTGGCTGTGAAAGAATCTGCCGCTGCATCTGCCAAAACAAATTTAGGATGTTGCAGCGGCATGGTCATCGGCTGTGTAGGAAGGTTTGCGACCTTGGTGTCCACACCGGTGGTGTGAGTAGCGTCTGGCGCAAACCCAATATTTGAAACCAGGTTCACGTTTGGCATCACGCACAAGCCGTTATTTCGCACAATATTGAAAATATGTTGGAAGTCCCAAGTATCCAAGCGATTTTGGTGCACTAGTTCAAAATTATTGAGCCAAAATCGCTGCTCGGCTACATCTGAAAATACATTGGCAATCTGATTTGTTCTGGTAAATTCAGGGAGATCTTGCACTGTCACATCGTATTTCTCCCACACGCGCTTCCATGTAGCCCAGCCCCAGATGTGAGCGTATTTACTGAAATAGTAACTAGCCTCACCCCGACGCTGCCCGGCTTGGAAATTATCCCCACTGATATGCATCACACGTTCATCGTCTCGGTATCTGCGCAGCATTTCCTCACAAAAGAAAAAGAACGAAGGCTCTGGCAGACAGTCATCTTCCAAAATAATCCCTTCGGCTTCCTGGCCGAAAAACCACGAGATCGCTTCACTCACAGCTACTTTGCAACCTAGGTTTTGATCACGGAAAAGGGTTTGTACATCACATTCCCAATCAACTTGCT
Source organism: Candidatus Doudnabacteria bacterium (assembly GCA_016788825.1). Lineage (GTDB taxonomy): Bacteria > Patescibacteriota > Dojkabacteria > J137 > JAEUSD01 > JAEUSD01. Next base: position 40,237 of record JAEUSD010000009.1, read on the forward strand.
TCACAATATCTCTCACCGCTGCAACCTTCTCCGCTTCGCCGACCTTGTCGGCTCGCGGTCCATCAACCGCAACATACAACTTGGCTGGTTTCACCTCACGGATCACCTCGAACACTTTTCGAGTAGGCTCAGGCCTATTGAATAGTACAAACAGTACCGGAGTTAAGAGATTTTGCGTTTCCATCCGATGATTCGATTCAAAATATCCTTAATTGGGCGAGGTAAAAACTTTCCACCTAGATCATAAAGTCTTCTGAATACCCTTTCCTTGATAAGTTTGAGTGGGTAGTAATACTGTCTCCAACCTAAGCGTTTACGGTATTCTTTTTTCATAGCTTTATCCTCCGGCTCAAACACTTGCAACCAGTACTCCCCTTGAGTACTCTTTGCAGCATCATGATAAACCTGTGCTGCCACAAACTGGTGCAGCTTAGCAAATTTAGCGCCAGCAAATAGGAATTTTAGCCACAGGTCGATATCCATCACGTAATGCAGATTCTCGTTCACCCCCCCCACACGATCAATAAGTTCCTTGGTATAAAATATTGCCGGCTGTTGGGGAGCAATCTGCTCATACAACATTGAATAAATAGATGGAATGTTGTGAGATGCACGCCAAATTTCCTTGCCATCTCCGTCATAACCCACTGTATCTCCCACCACCACATCAGCACCTGTGGATTGAAAAACTCTCAACATAGAAGAAATCACTTGGCCAATATAGTAATCATCTGAGTTCAGCCATGTTGTATATTGCCCAACTGCTTTCGCAAAACCCTGATTGATAGCATCAGATTGACCTTTGTCTTTCTTGCTCTCATATCGAAAACTGATCCCAAGGTTTTTGTTAAAACGCGATTTAGGTTTGTAAAACTTTAGGCCTGCTTCCTCTGCCACCATATCCCCCGCTAAGACTTCAGCCTCATACTTTTGGATTATTCCCACCGTCTGATCTGTCGAAGCGCCATCCATGATTATATAGTCTATAAAAAAGTCACCTGCTTGACCTAGAATACTTTCGATAGTCTTGGAAATGAATTTACCTTGGTTATATGTGGGAGTGATTATTGAAAAGATTGGTTTCATGACTTATGGTTCTTAATAAATTTGGGAACTTATTTTACACTATACTCTCGTAAATGCTTCTTGTCTGCTCAGCAGTTTTGCGCCAAGAGAAAAGTTTTGCCCTTTCGGTTCCTTTTTGTATAAGTTGTTTTCTAGTGTCTGTATTATATATCACATCAGAAATGGCGACTTTCATAGCTGCGAGATCTTTGGGATCGAAATAAACTGCCGCATCGCCGCCAGCTTCGGGAGTGGAACCAGTATTACTTGCTACTACAGGACAGCCAGCTGAAAACGCTTCAATCACGGGAATGTTGAAGCCTTCATAGTAAGTTGGTGTTATTAGTGCCAATGCTTTTTTATAACAAGTCGCAATTGAGGCATCGTCGGAGCCAGCGAAAATTATCTTTTCTTTCACACCCAATATATCAAAGAACTCTAGTTCATTTGGTTTAAACCCTCCCCCACCCGCGCAGACTAACCGTAATTCCGGGTCGGCCTCAGCAAGCTTCGCAAACACGCGGGCGAAAAAGTAGAAGTTTTTATAAAACTCTCGATTCCCCACGTGTAGGATGAACTTCTCCGGCAAGTTCAAGGCTGGATTTTCTGCCATCGTGTCGAGCGAACTTGCCAGGTGGGTAACTACAATTTTCTCAGGATCAATGTCATAGATTTTCACAAGATCATCTTTAGTCTTTTGGGAGATCGCAATTATCTTTGCCGCATTTTCGGCAAGCTTACGACGTGGCACATAAGACGTATCCCACATCATCAATTCGGGAAATATCTCATGGATTAGATCATAAAATGTGATCACATAAGGTTTGTTTCCAATGTGATCGAGAAAATATGGATCGTAGTTAGTGCAATGAAGTACATCAAAATCCCCCTTCTTTATTGCCGCAATACTCACTGACCTATTCTCTGCCCAAGTATCTACAAACTTGTTGTTGATCAGTTTACTGTACAGACTGAAAAGTCTTCCCTTGCCACGGAATTGCATGGTGGGCAAGAAATCTTTAATTGTCATCGTATCCGGATCAATCGCCTTTTCAGCCGCAAATGTGGAATTTTTCAGGTAAAAGTTGGGGCTGTATTTCAAAGCGAGTTCAAAATCCAATCTACCTGTTTCTTTATGATCTTTCATCAGTTCATAGAAATACCTGGAGATGCCTCCGTATGCTTGCCACTGAAAGATTTGGTAGTCGTAAAGTACTTTCATGTTTATTCAAAAAGTATGTAAGCTTCTGAGAAATCTTCGGCTATGAAATAGTCAACCATCCCTGCCTTCTGAAGGTAAGGAAGAGATAGATAGAAATAATCGAAGTAACCGTTTTTCTGCACCTTTAATTCCAATCCGTATTGGTTTAAGTATTTATCCATATCGATAATTGCTGGGGCATACGTGCGTGTATCCGGGAAGATACGTGGCCCAAACTCAAAGCACAAAAATTTATGTCTTTGCCCTACTCCGATAATGTTATCGATCTTTACCGGATAATCTTTATCTATCGGGATGCTGTGTGCTTTATCTTTTGTCGTCATTTTCATCAAAATTGGCCTTTGGGTACGCGAGACCGTCTTTCCGAAATCCGGGTTCTTATAATGAGAACCATCAAATGCTGCGATCAGCTCTCTGTTTGAATCAAACCACGAAGATTGGGGACGTAAGTCATATACTCCATAATCTGTTGGGTGCCACATATGATACATTTTTATCTTCTCATCCAACCACACAGTGTTGATACCTTGGCGGAACATTCGTTTATCTAGCTCCAAATCCTCTGCACCCCAGTAAAATATGTTCTCGTTGAATCCACCTAGGTCACTGATCTCTTGGCGATAAATCATCTGAAATCCTCCTAATTGGTTTTTATCTCCCAGCCAAGCATCTGCGGCATTTCCATTTTCCTTTAACCACCAAGGGCGACAGTGTACCACTGTCGCCGGTTTCAACTGCGCAAATGCCGTGCCTAAGATGTCATCCATGAAGACCATGTCCATATCTGTAGTTACTACTACATCACTCTCAGCATTCCGTATCCCAATATTTAACGCCCAGGCCCGGCTCCATGGTCGGCCTTGAGTTTCTGTGCGGATCAACTTTAGTCCATATTTATTGCAAATGGTTCTGATCGACTGGGCTTGCTTGTCTTTGCTTCCATAATCCACTACGAGTACTTCGAACCCTACGGAGGAATACTTTGCCAAAGACTTGACCGAAGTGATCAGGCGCTCTGGTTCGCGATCGCGTAGTGGATAAACCACGCTAAGTTGCACGTCTTTGTTCAATTTGCTGGCTTTGATATCCTCGTCTGAAAATTGCAAAAGCTCTTCAAAGCCAACTGCGAGGTTGATGCCAAACTTGTCTTCTTTGCTTTCCAACTCCTCATTGTTTATCTTTTGAGTGGAAAGCAATAAGTACACTCCGTTCTGGAAGTCAGCTAGGTGTTTGGCCAACACTTCGTGACCATTTTGTGGGTCGACGATTTCATTTACATTGCCAAGTCCTTTGATGACTGAGTATAAACTGTGTTCCATTTCCAAGTAAGTCTTGAGGACTTTCTGTTGCTGATCTTTGTGGATCGAAAGTCCGTGGAGATCTGACTCGGTGAGGTGGTCTATATTGCGATTTATGCTGGAGATAAGGAAGGCTAAGATGTCTTTCTTTTGCTCAAGCGTCACGTCTTTGCGCAGCGCGTACTTGGCTAGTGACTCGTTGAGCCGCTCGGCTGCATCGATGTAGACTTCGATTACTTTATTTACGTCTGCTTTGCGAGCGACGAGTGTCTCAATCTTATAGGTGAGTAATTTATTACTCAGTAATACCCAGAGTTTGAAAATATTTAAGAGTACTATGTTCTTGATGAAGTTCATAATTATGACTTATTAAATTCTTTTATACTCTCTTCGTAAAATTGTACAACTTGCTTCACGATGACCTCCGGTCTCAATAACTCAATTCGTTTCTGAGCGGCTGACCCAATATTCTGGATTTCCTTTTCACTCAATGTTAGCACCTTATTTACTACCCTTGCCAAATCTGAAGCATCACCTAACTTGCACAAAAAGCCACTCTCCCCATCTGTAATCAGTTGATCGAAACTAGCCCCTCGCGTGCCTACTACTACCTTTCCAAAAGCCATTGCCTCGATGCAGGTGTTTGGGAAGTTGTCGTACAAAGATGGTAAGACTATGGCGTATGCATTCTGGATAACTGGAAAAAGTTGTTCGTGAGGAAGCCGATTGTAATGAAGGACTCTATCACTTCCTATTTCTTGAATGTGTTCTAAGATACCAGGCTCAGGTTTACCTATAAATACAAAATTTAGATCTTTATTTTCTTCAAGTAGTTGGGGTAGCATTTCAACTATTACCCGTACACCTTTCAACCTAGAAACTGTTCCCCAATAGAGAAGATACTTCTTTCCTTTTAAGTTGTCGTTATAAAAAGAATTGTCTAGTTCTTTTGTCTCTAGTATGAAAGGTGTTTCAATTATTTTCACACTCAGCCCCAGATCTTTCTCAACTGCTTGAGCAGTGAGCTTACTTGGCCCAAATATAGCATCAGCTCTTTTGAGCGCTTGCTTCTCATTTAGTTCAACTTGTACTTCATCCGCAGAAGGAGCAGTTATTCCACGAGCTGCCCTAAATAATGGCTCGTAACTAGACAGCCTTGTAATGGACGGAATATTTTGAGGGCGGAAATAGCCCATTGCTCCATAACTAGAATGCTGCACAATATCGAAGTGCTCAACCTCATTTACCTCTTTTACACGGTTATTTAAGGTCTTTCCCATCTGCAGCCACATAGACGCCAGTCCTGGTTTTTGGCCAACAAGGAGCCCTTTGAATTTGCTAAAAAGATCTTCAGATTCCGGGATAACTCGATAGACTTTGATTCCTTCAAAGTCTAGAACCTCTTCCTTATCCGATCCAACAAATACATAGGGTTGATGTCCCTGTGAAATAAGCGCTAACGAGATGCGATATAAGTAATTTGCTAACCCGCCATCATAAGTCGCTTGTTCAGTTATAAATTCAGGGGTTACGAAGGCGATTTTCATCATTTTTTCTGAAATATATATACATATTTGGGAATCTTTTCGTTGTACTTTTTTCCCAGAATACTCACAACTTCAAAACCTGCCACACCTGCAGCCGTTTTTACGTCGCTTTCGGAGTATCGCTTCTTGTATTCACTCACCGCCCTCTCCTTCTCCGGCTTATGGAGATCAGAAGTAAGATACTGATTATTCTCTACTTGATCATATGCTTTATCTATTATGTCTATTAACATAAAGCCGCCTTTGGCCAAATGCGTACTATAAGTTTCTAAAAACTTTGTGAGGTCAAAACTTTCCACTAAAAATGTCCAGTTTAGAGAAATGATTGCTTTGTAATCTGAACGTGGGAACTCTTTGGGTTTCAAGCCGTCCTCATGCCAAAGATGTATATTGCTACCCGTACTGTTATTTAGCTGTTTTGCTATGCTTAATAATTTATCGTCAATATCAGTCCCATATAGCTCTGTAAATCCCTGTTGTGCAAACCAGATCAAATTAGACGCTATTCCGCAACCTGTTTCTAAAATAGGATCAGACGCTGCTAACCTGCTAGCTAGCCAGAAAGATGATTCCCATACATCCCACCTATTTGGTCGTTCCTTCACTATGTAAGAAAACCAACTATGCACACCTTCTTTTTCAACCAAGGAATCAACCAGTTTTTGGTCAATTTGAATTTCCCGTTTGTTTAGAAACTTTGCAATTTTTCCTTTAATACTCATAGAATTTAATTAACATTTAAAATCACTTTCTTGATAAGGCTTTGCTCAACTTATCCAGAGATAGGTCGTAGTAGTCAAACTTGCTTTCAGGGTAGAATCGATGATGGTGATACCTATAAGAATTACCTTTCTTTATTACCACCTTTTCTAGTTCGTCTTCCAGATGAACACCAGATGCAGCAAGTACTTCTAGCTTCATCTCTCTGCATACTTTGTAAAGGCTTTCATTTGTACGGTTAAATGGCGCAATAAAATACCTCACTATTTTGTCAGGGAAGAGTTCATCTAAAATTTTTAATCCTTCTTCTATATGCTGTCTTTGCTCCTTTTCTGACATCTTTGAATAGTCCGTGTGATACAGACCATGTAACGCTACTTCATCTTTAGAAGCATTTAAAAATTGGACTATGTCTTTACGCTTCCGGAAATCTTTATCCTTAGATAAATTTATTATTTCTTCGTTTTCTAGTTTTGCTACACTTGGATGTCCCTCATACTCAACAGCATCCTCTCCATACTTATACAAAGTATTGCTGTTTCCATATACTGTAACTCCGTGGATCTGACTATACCCATTCTGCCAAAATAGCTCGCAAAACTTTTTCAGATTGCCCAAATCTGTATCAAAGGAAATATCGTCATTGCGGAACTTAGGAGCGTTTTTACGTTCTAGGGTTTCATTGAAACACCTCCTAAAGTAAGGGATAAATATTTCCCACCCCCTGCTATCTCGCATCAGCTGAGCGTTTTGCTTTCCTTTTGCCCTCACTACGTCTATGTTCTGATTACACCATATTAGTGCTTTCTCGAATGCCTCAGGAGTTCTCTCATCAACAATTATCCCATTATCATAGTTTTTGATAAGCTCAGTTGTTAGTCCCACGTTTGTGCAAACAGGGAAACACCCTGCTGCCATACCCTCTATCAAGGTAAGCGGCTCCCCTTCATTCCTTGAAGAAACCAAAATGATGTCAATATCATTGTAGAAACCATTTATCTGCTCTCGCGTGACGTTCCCTGACGCTGTATTCAGTTTGAAACCGTGTTTTTGAATCGGAGGCATCAGAATATCGTGATACCCTTTCACAGGATCTGTAATATTACCCACCCAGCCTAGCTTCATTTCTCCGGACCTCCTATTCAGGTTATAGAACATCTTTTTATCGTAGCCATTCCGAGTCACATATACATGAGGGTGACTTTCCTTGACTTCCTCGAATAATCTCATCGATACACATGCTACAGAGCTCGCATCTCTCAAATATCTACGTGCAAACTGATGTGGGGTTAAAGTTGGATAGTTCTTATCCTCGGGATCTTCCCAGCGGTGGCTAGATACAAACTTAATGATCTGATCACTCTGAAACCCGTAATAAGAATAAAGTTCTTCCCCCCAAAAATAGACCCAAATAAGATCATATTCATTTTTATCAACTACTGGATTTTCAACTACATACTTCAAGTGGAACTCGAACTCACTTTCCAGCTCCTTAGCTATCTGCTTGGCATAGTAATCAAATGCCCAATTAGGCTTATCCACTAGCATTAATATTCGCGGCTTTTGCCGAGACAATGACTTAAGTATGTTTCTTATTCTATTCATTTTATTGCGGACACATACATCTTATACTCGCGGTTAAACTTACTAAGAAATTTTGTGATACTTGGTTTTTGGATAAATCTTTGAAAAGGAACATCGCGAACCTTGAACTCTTTAAATTCAAAACCTTTAGGATAATTCACCTGAAGATTCACCTGCGAAGGTTTCCAATCCAAATCTTGATAGAAGGTCACATCTTTAAAACCTGCCTCCAAAAGAAGACTTCGGAGTTTATTTTTAGTAATAAAGTTTATTTCATTTACAAACTTAGTATTAAACCCGTGTAACCTCACCCAAAGTTTTCTAAACCATTTACTTTTTATAGGTGGTAAGAACATTCTGTAATGAGCATCAAAGAATGAGTCATAGTTACATGTGGCAATAAATACCTGTCCGCCAGGCTTCACTACCCTATACATCTCAGCTGTGACTGACTCAGTGTTTTGTACATGCTCCATTACCTCATGGCTAATTAGATAATCAACCGAATCTGTTTCTAAGCTTAAATGTTCGCCAAACTCATTCAAAGCAGTGTACTTGTACTCAGGGTTTGCATCTTGGAAATCAGTTATTGCTTGTGCTATTCCGGAATAT